>JAUPLE010000739.1 GCA_030837085.1 Acidobacteriota bacterium
CATAAAGTGTTTTCGGTTAATGCGGAAGTTCTTATTTCGACGGTCATACAGCCGAAGACGTTTACCGTTTAGTTAATAGGGTTGTCGAAGATATAAACAGTTTCAGCAAAACCCATCCCCCAATTAGTGAGAGATATAGAGAGGTCGCTATCGCTGTATAAAGTATATGGTCCCTGTCCCCTTTGTAATTTTTAAAAGAGGAGATACTATGTCCAATGATATGGATATTATAAGGCAGATCGAGAAACAAACCGGGGGAAAATTAAAACCCTTACCGCTTGAGAAAATATGGAAAGAAAATGGCTATGTTCTGGATAATATGGGGCAGGTGACAGTGTTGAACCTGGATATTAAAAAAATTAACGATATTTCGTTTATAAGAGGTTTAAGTGGATTAACCATTCTGTTATTGAGACATAATCAAATCACTGAGCTCACGCCACTGAACACCCTGACAATGCTTAATGAGCTTAATTTAACTAACAATCGAATCACGGACCTCACGCCGCTGAGCCACCTGACGAACCTTACAGGACTTTATTTAAGTAACAATCTAATCACGGACCTTACGTCGCTGAGATCTCTAAAGAAATTGACGAAACTTTGGTTAAGCGACAATAAAATCACGGACCTCACGTCGCTGAGGGAATTGAAACACTTAGAAACATTGGATGTAAGGCAAAATCGCATCGAACGACTCCCGTCTGATATCACCTCCTGGTGGCCCGACATGGAAACGACGTCGGATAATGATTTATATGTCGGTGGCGGTTTGATTCTCTTCGACAACCCCCTGATGGATCCTCCCGTAGAGATTGTTAAACAGGGGAAAGCCGCCATCGAAAACTATTTCGCCGAAATCCAGAAGGCTACCGTGCTTTTCCTGGAATCCAAAATGCTTCTGGTCGGTTCCGGCGATGTGGGCAAAACCACCCTCATGAAAAAACTCAAAGACAACGATTTCATGGTAACGCCGGGAAAAGAAGACACCACCCGCGGCATCGATATTCAACCCTGGCAGCTCTCCTGCCCTTTCCCCGACGGACAAACCCGCGACGTCAACATCCATTTCTGGGATTTCGGCGGCCAGGATATTCTCCACGCCACCCACCAATTCTTCCTCACCAAACGCTCCCTCTACCTTTTTGTCTGGGACCCAAGAAAAGAAGAAGAAACCCGAAGCTTCGACTACTGGCTCAATGCCGTCAAACTCTTCGGCGCCGGCAGCCCGCTCATCATGGTGATGAACAAGGCAGACATGCGTATCAAACATATCGATGAAGCCTCTTTTCAAGATAAATTCCCAAACATTGCTCAATTCCTTCAAATAAGCTGCCTCAATGGCCAGCAAATACCCGAACTTACCGAAACCATCCGTCGCTCCCTGGGGCAAATGCCCCACCTGCTGGATAAACTGCCCAAGCGCTGGAAGGATATCCGCGATGAACTCAAAGCCAGGAAAGATAATTACATTACCCAGGAGGATTATTTTTTCGTATGCCGCTCCCACGACATGGATAATGAAAAGGCCTTGTTTCTCAGCGATTACCTCCATGACCTGGGCGTCATCCTCCACTTTCGTCATGATTCGGTTTTGGCCGATACCGTGATATTGAAACCCGAATGGGCCACGGGCGCGGTCTATGCCTTGATCGACTCCCTGGAAATCCAACAAAATAAAGGCCGCTTTAGCCGCGCCCACCTCGACCGCTATTGGGATAAGAAAAAATATCCCCCGGAAAAGTACCCGCAGCTCCTGCGCCTCATCGAGAAATTCGAGTTATGTTTCAATATCGTGGGGACCGATGATTATATCCTGCCGGAACTCCTGCCAAGTCAACGTCCGGCCATCGATATAGAAGCTTACCGGTCCGCGGCCAATCTCCAACTCCATTATTCTTATGATTTCATGCCGGCCGGCATTATCACCCGGTTTATCAGCCGCGTCCATTACCTGATCCGCGATGACCACTACTGGAATAACGGCGTGGAACTGGCGTTCTCCGGTTCTACGGCGCTGGTGGTGAGCGATTCAGCCCAGCAGCGTATCCGTATTTCCGTTGCCGGGTCCAATAACACCCAGTTAATGGGCGTCATCCGCAGCCAGTTCGACCACATTCACCATACCCTCAACATGAAAAAAGAGAAACATGTCTTCGAGGAAGTCCCGTGCATTTGCAGCAAATGTATTCAATCCGGTGAAGCCTATTTCTACAAATACAATGTCCTGCAAAAATTTATTTCCATCGGTAGAAACGCTTTTTGCGAAAAGAATTTTAAAGAAGTTTCGACCCACCAATTACTCAACGGTTTACTTCCGCCTGAACGGCCCGAAAGTCTTTTCGATTCGGTTGTCATCACCGTATCGCAGATCCAGGGGATTAAGAAAACCCTGCAAACGGATGAAAATAGTCGCAATACGGTTGTTTCTCTCCTGCTGCGCACCCGCGGCTTTCGCGCTTTAGATCAAACATTGTGGGGTACTTCCGCCACCGGGGAAAGAATCGGAGAACTGGATATCAAAATCGAAGACGAAACGGGCCGTGCGGTTTCCATTATCGAAGCCCTGAACCTCAACGACTTCAATATCACCATTATCAAGAACCACATCTTAAAATTGTTAAAGCGATACGATTCCGGCGGCTTAAAAGAGAATTATATCCTGGTCTATGCTTCGGTAAAAGATTTTGCAGACTTATATCGAAAGTACCGGGAACAACTTAAAAAAATCAAATATGTAACCTTTGAACTGGATGGGGAAATCGATGAGGTCCCTACGGGATTTCTAAAAATAAAAGCATTTCGCGCCCGGCATCGCTGTATTGACGGCGAAACCATCCTATATCACATCCTGGTGGAAATGTAAAACGCCGTCCACAGATTACACTGATTTACACTGATTTTCATTTTCAGTAAGGGCGCGCTGCCTTGTTTCGTGTGCGCCCGTTTCTTTTTTCTCACCTTCTCATCTTCCAAGGAACTCATCGGAAAACCCTTATGGGTAACATTTTACCCGGAGAAGGGCTTGATTAGATCAAGCCCCTACATTGGATTAAATTATTGAAATAGGAAAGGAGAAAAGATTCCGGGAAAAAAATATCCCCCCCTTCATAAGCAGGCGTCCGGTAAGAAATCACCGGTAGGGATTTGATTTATCAAATCCATTTTTTAGGAAGAGTTTCTCTAATTAAAAATCGAACGACGCTTTGCGCCTTTGCGCCGTTCGTGAGCGGACTTCTTACCCTCTTACCTTCTCACCTTCTATCTTTTCTTCATCATTCCATTCCAGCTTCAACCGATACTTCTTTGCCAGGCGCTCATAACGCTGCCGAACTTCCTCCTCAGGTATTTCTTCCAATTTTTTTGCTGCTCTTTCGATCATTTTTTTCTCAATCGGCTTTTGAGGGTCGAACCATGACGATTCGCCATCCAATTCTTTTGTAAGCAGTTTTCGGTCCGTTTCATATTCACAAAGTATTGCCAGCGCTGCCAATGCGGCGGTACGCACTTCGGCATTTTTATCTGACATTTTTATGAAGATATGTCCAATTGCCCGCATGTCTTTTTTATTCCCAAGTTCTTTGATTGCCGCTACGCGTATCTCAATCTTTTCATCTTCATCTTCCATTTTCTTGATGAGTGGTTCGACCGCATACAGGTTTTTTTTCCCCTCAGGGATTACCATGCTGTTCTACCTCCTGGTCTTTATAAAAGGATTTTACCTGAAATGGAATGTTATTTCAATGGCAATACCTTGAAAATAGCCACCAGGGCAACAGGGCACAAAGAAACACCAGGGGGGGCAAGCACGTAGCCACGGACGAACACACGCGCCGCGACAAACACGGACTTAAGTAATGTAAAAAAACATGAAAAAATGGCCCGCGAAACACACGAAATACAAGAAAATTAGATAGGGGCAGACCGCCGGTACTCGTGTCTGCCCGTTTATTAGCAAGGGCCTTTGGCCCACCTCTTTCATTAACAATTAATAATTAACAATTTACAATTAACAATTATTATAAAGGTCTGACCCACCCGGGGGGGATGCCATAATTTTTGTTATCCAGGGTAAGGGGGTTATGTTGAATCAGGGGATTGGGGACTTGGCCTCTAAAGGTAGGGGGAAAATCCGGGACCAAAAAAGAAGTGGTTTTATTTGCATTCCTCTAAAAATTCATCAACTTCAATACCTGCATAACTGATAAGCTTTCTTAGTAACCCGATAGACAATTCTTTATGCTGAGGCACCGATAAATTAACTCTCATACCTGATTTTGTCATCACCACATGGCTGCCTACCTGACCGACTATATGCCATCCGAATATTTTAAATGCTTTTACAGCTTCTTTGCCGGAAATATTCGCTAATCTTGCCATATTGGGATTTTAAATTGATACCACGAGAGCTTCTTGCTTTGAATATTCAGGTATCATTTCAAAGGCTTTTTGATCTTCAGCCCACAACCAGGAAATAATTGCTTCTTTAATGTTTTCCATTGCTTCTTTCTCATCTCTCCCTTGAGATACACATCCGGGAAGCGAAGGACATTCCGCTACAATCCAGCCATCTTCTGCTTTTTCCAGTACTACATGAAATAACATACCGTACCTCCAAACAGATCTGTTTTCTATTTCTGATCCGGTAATAATTTAACTTTTTTCATTCCCTTTGTCAATACTTTTTTTTGTTTTTTTACCTTACTCAAATAAAAATTTCAATAAAGAAGGATGCTTGGAATAAGAAATATTCCCCGGTCTTTCTCCCTGAATTTCTCGAAAGTTTTTTCCCGTTTTTAGTTTTTCATTTTTCGTTTTTAATTTTTACTTTTTAACTCTCCCAGGTACATTAGTTGAAAAAGAAAAATCTAAAGTTCGAGACCTGGACGAAAAATATCGATGACTGCGTTAATACCAGTATTACTGCGCCGATTGAAAGCATGACCATGCGGCATCCTCCTCCGGTCTATTCCAGTCTTCTGCCAGAGATGTTTCGCTTAGTAGAGCCGTTTCCGGGATGTTTATAACCGGTTTTTCTTCTAAGATTGTAACCAATGCGCGTCTTCCAACCGGTAAGTGGATGGGTTCAAGCAAGTGTATCTCGCCGCGCTCATCGACTAAAGCTTCAATCGTTTGGATCATAAGTTACCTCCTTATTCTTACGATACTATCGCCATTTACTTCCACTATTATTCGCAGCATTTTTTACCAGTGTAAATGATAATATAAACCTTTGATTATTTCAAGTTATGCGCTTTTTTTCAAGGATTTTTCTTGTTTGTCCCCTATATTCCTCCGCTGAAGTTTTTCCTACTAAAAAGATACGCTGAGCTATCAATAAGGTAGGTTTTCCGTATTTTGGACAAGGATTTC
>JAUPLE010000740.1 GCA_030837085.1 Acidobacteriota bacterium
AAATTGACAATTATAATATTAGGAAATCTTTCTGCGGCGGGATTACCTGGGAAACTCCCCTGGAAGGCTTACGTTTGGGGGCATTCTGGCTAACTATAGATTTAAAACTTAGTGGCGTCCTCAGGCGAGATGTAACCATCCCGATATCGGTTCCCCCTTATATCATTACTGTTGCCAGGGAAGGCGACCCTGTTTTCAGCAAAGTACCTGATTTTAAACGTATTGTCTATTCGCTTGAATATACATGGGGAAACCTGGTCCTGGCAGCCGAATACTTCCGGCAAGATCAAACCACGAGTACCTATATAACCAATATGGAGCCTATAAAAAGGGAATTCAAATTCGATGGGTTCTATGGAAGCGCCGCTTATCGCTTTTTCGATCGAATTGAAACAGGGATGTATTATTCGGTATTTTATAAAAACCGGGACGATCGTGACGGGACCAAAACCCCATATAATCCTAATTTCTTTGCTTATCAGAAAGATGCCTGCCTCTCATTTCGTTTCGATATGAATGACCATTGGACGTTTAAACTGGAGGGCCACCTAATGAATGGAACCGGTTTATGCTTTTCCCAGGATAACCTGGACGATAAAGGCAACCTGGAATTTACCAAAAAATGGCATTTGTTAGCTGCCAAGATGACCTATAGTTTTTAATAATTGACCTTACCGGTGAACAAGAAAACACCGTCAATAGGATGTTGACTTTGCAAAATAAAAAATATTCTTTCAGTATCTCCAGGAAAGTTTGGCTGAGCCTGAGTATCATGGTCTTCGGTTACCTGGCCTCCATGATAGTCGGATTTTTCCTGGGCATTAATTCGGAATCCCGGTTGCAGCGAGTATCGGAATCGGTTTTCCCCGCCGCTATGCAAAGTCAAGTGGCGCTGGCTGAGTTTAAAGAGCAAGTCCAATATTACCACAATGCGGTTATGACGGGAGAAGAAAGCAGCTTAACGGAAGCCAGATCCAGGGCTGCCAGATCACAGAAGGCCTTTAAGAATCTCTTCACCTTTATCAACTATGATGAAGCCAAAACAAAAAACCTCCAGCAATTGCTGAGAGAACTCACTGATTTTACGACCGCGGCAGATTCCCGCTGCTCCCGGTTGCTGTCTAATATCGAAAATGAAGATCCCAACGAAGCTGAATTAATGCAGTCCCGCACCCAGGAACTCCAGGAAAAATTGACAAACCTGACCAATACCTTTTCCAGCAATCTTAAAAGCGAGTTGGTGAATGTCGGTAATGCCACCCGTAATCAACGGTATTGGAATATAGTGGTGTTTATTTTCGCGGTATCCCTCTCTTTATTCCTGGTAAAAATTATCATCGATCGATTGGTTACGCAGCCGCTGCAAAAAGCAGCGGACCTGGCCACTGCCATGGCGGAAGGTGACCTGTCCAGGAAATTGGATATCCGCCACCAACAAGATGAGATCGGAGAACTGGCCCGGGCCATGAATGTAATGGCCGAAAAAATCGAAAGCTCCCATACCGAACTGGAACAAAAAGTGACGGACCGCACCGCCAGCCTTGAAGAAACCAACCAAAGATTAAGGGCTGAAATCACAGAACGGAAACGCACCGAAGAAATACTGAAAAATACCCAGGAAAAACTGGTAGAATCCGCCCGCCTGGCGGAAGAAGCCAATAAAAGCAAAAGCGAATTCCTGGCCAATATGAGCCATGAAATCCGCACCCCGCTTACCGGCGTTATCGGTATGATTGAAATGCTGGCCCATACCCCGCTTACACCGGAACAACGGGATTTTGTCGATACCATAGCCGTCAGCGGCGAGACCCTATACGCTATTATTAACGATATTCTCGATATTTCGAAAATCGAGGCCGGTGAATTTTCTCTTGCTTCCGAGCCCTTCGATCTAAAGAAAACTTTGGAAAATATTATTCATATCTTTGCCCCCCAGGCCGAAAAAAAAGGACTGGATTTCCGTCTTTATTTCAATTTCACCCACTCCTGCTATGTTTGGGGTGATGAAGTCCGGGTCCGGCAAATTATCTACAACCTGGTGGGAAATGCTTTAAAATTCACGGATAAAGGGAAAATAGAAATCCGGGTTAACACCGGGGAGATCATAGAAAATATTATGAAATTCCAAATCGATGTCGAAGATACCGGTATCGGGATTAAACAGGAATTTTTAGAGAATATTTTTCAAAAATTTACCCAGGCGGACGCTTCCGACACCAGGAAACACGGGGGCACCGGCCTGGGCCTATATATTACCCGGCAATTGGTGGAAGTGATGGGCGGGTCGATCGATGTCGCCACTACCCCGGGTAAAGGTTCGACCTTTCATATCATTTTACCGTTACAACTGGAAGATCAGCCGGTGGTAGATACACCCGCCATGGTGAAAAAGCCGGCGCAGGGAACCCCTCCCCTGGTCGATAAACTCCCCGAAAAACCGCTGATTATTCTCCTGGCGGAAGATCACCCGATCAATCAAAAATTAATAACGGCCATGATTAAAACCACCGGGCATAAAATGGACATCGTTAATAACGGTAAGGCCGCCGTGGAAAAAGTGATTGGCGATTCTTATGATTTAGTTCTAATGGATATCCAGATGCCGGAAATGAACGGATTAGACGCCACCAGGGCCATCAGGAATGCCGGTTTTGAAAAACTCCCTATTATTGCCATGACAGCCAGCGCATTCAAAAAAGACCGGGATATGTGCCTTGAGGCAGGTATGTCGGACTATATTGCCAAGCCCTTGAAAAAAGATGTATTACTGGAAATGATTGCGAAATGGGGATATAATTGGGAAAACAGGATTTCATAAATAGTTGCAGCGTCAGATTCCCGGAGTCCCAGGCTATTTCACCCTGGGATTTATTGTTTCCAGTGAGCATGTTTCTACGTGTGAGGGAGGTTGACAATTGAGGTCTTTTGATTTAAACTAGGTTCATGACAGAAGAACGAGATTTAAAGCAAAACCCGTATGGCGTTTCGGATTTCAATGATTTTCGTGAAAGTAATCTCTATTATGTTGATAAAACGCGGTATATCCGCGATATCGAAAAAAAAGGAAAGTTTTTATTCTTTATCCGCCCCCGGCGATTTGGGAAATCGCTGTTCCTCTCGACTTTAGAGGCCTATTATGATATCGCCACAAAAGACCGGTTCGATTATTTCTTTAAAGGAACGGATATCCATAAGAACCCCACGGAGAAAAGGAATAGTTATATGATATTGAAATTGAATTTTTCAAGGATCGATTCCGGCAATACCCAGGTAGAGGAAGCCTTTCTCGAGAATATTAAAAATGCGGTTGGTTATTTTACCCGGAAATATGGCGCGATGCTGGGTATCGATGTTGAAAAAGCGCTGCATCGATTCTACTCTTCTAAAAATAGTGCCGCCGCGCTTATAGATGCTTTTTTATATTATTTTATGGATC
This sequence comes from Acidobacteriota bacterium, assembly GCA_030837085.1. Classification (GTDB taxonomy): domain Bacteria; phylum Acidobacteriota; class Aminicenantia; order UBA2199; family UBA2199; genus JAKAGC01. Next base: position 3,437 of record JAUPLE010000740.1, read on the forward strand.
AAAAGCAAAAAATTTATGTCATTATCGATGAATACGATAATTTTGCCAATACGATCTTAGCCACTTCCGGGGAACAGGCATTTATAGATATTACGCATGGTGAAGGTTTTTTTCGTTCGTTTTTCAATGTACTCAAAAGCGGAACATCCGATACGGATGCACCCATTTCCCGGTTATTTATGACCGGTGTTTCTCCGATTACCCTGGACGACGTCACTTCCGGCTTCAACATCGCCACAAATATCTCCCTTGACCCTGATTTAAATGAAATGTTGGGATTCAACCCGGGCGAAGTCGAAACCATGATCGAGTATTACAGGCAAACCGGGAAAATTCGCCATTCCACTTCCGAACTGATGGAGATTATGAGCCGGTGGTACAATCATTACCGTTTCTCCAGGGATTCGGATACGGAGGTTTTTAATACAGTACAGGTGTTGTATTTCATCCAACAGTACCTTATTATCTCTAAAATACCTATAGACCTTATCGACCGCAACGCCCGAATAGATTATAACAAATTGCGTCATTTGATTATTGTTGATAATAAAGGGACGCCCCACACCAATGGAAACTTTTCCAAACTCCAACAAATCATGGAAACCGGCCAAGTAATTACGAACATCCGGGCTGGTTTTCCAATTTTAGAGTTGATAAAACCGGAAAATTTCCACTCCCTTCTTTTTTACTTCGGATTATTGACCATCAAAGGCACATCGCCCACCCAACAAGCTGTACTTTCGATCCCTAATGAATTTGTAAAGCGCTTGTTTTACGACTTTATTAAAGATACCTATGAAGATACAAAGCTATTTTCAATGGACATGACAAGATATTCAAATTTATTGGAGGACTTCGCGATTTCAGGAAAATGGGAACCGTTTATCGTGTATATTGCCGGTCGCATGGAAGCTTCGTTGGGGATAAGGGATTTAATCGACCGTGAGAAAGCGCTCCAGGTGTTCTGGAATGTGTACCTGGGATTGAATTCATTATATATCGTGTACTCGGAAAAAGAATTGAATCAAGGATTCTGCGACCTTGTTATGGCGCCGATGCTTCTTCAATACCCGGCTATCCGGTACTCTTACCTGATTGAGCTTAAATACCTCAAACCCCCTGCAAATGAAACGGAAATCCCGCAGGAAAAGATACAACAACTGAAAGAAATAGCGCAGCAACAACTCAGCCGTTACAGCCTGGATGAGAAATTCCAAAAAACAATCGGCCAAACTACGTTGAAGAAATTGGTTTTGATCTTTTGTGGAAACCGGATGATTTATCATGATGAATGTTAGAGACGTTGTGCGCGACGTCTCTAACAAGTCTACTGGCGTTAAAACTACCGCACCTGGAATAATTTTATAATATCTTCCCTGGTAAGGTCTTTAAATGCTTTGCTCTCCGATGTGATTAACTTATCCACCAATTCCCTCTTTTCCTCCTGGAGCGCCAACATCTTCTCTTCAATGGTATCCTTGACCACCATCCGGTAAACAAATACCTTTTTGGTTTGACCGATACGGTGAGAACGATCAATGGCCTGCGCTTCCACCGCCGGGTTCCACCAGGGATCAAAGATGATCACATAATCGGCCGCAGTTAAGTTAATGGCGACCCCGCCAGCTTTTAAACTGAGCAAGAAAACTCTTTTATTTTCATCTTCCTGGAATCGTATGACCTCATTCCCCCGCGTTTTGGC
>JAUPLE010000741.1 GCA_030837085.1 Acidobacteriota bacterium
CATTAACAAATATAAAAATAGCCACCAAGACACCAAGATACACCAAGCTTTTTTTATATAAAGCCCTTTGTGCCCCTTTGTGCCTTCGTGCCTTTGTGGCTATTTTGTTTTTCATTTGCGGTCCTTCGCTCTTTAAGGGTGTCGCCTGTTCTGCCGGGACCTTCGTGGCTAACGTGAGGAAGGCGGAAGGGTGCATGTTTTTTTGAAAGGAAAAAAAGCAATCACTTTGGATCTTGAAACCCAATCGTACAATCGGTCCCGTCACCCATGCACCGATAGTCTCCTGCCGAGTAAACCCATGCCCCTTGAATTGAAAAACGACCACCGGATTTCACATTTTCAATTTTTTTATCACCTTCAACTTTTTTATCACCGACCTTCGTAATATTAAGTTTCGTAGTTCCGGCATTCTTTTTCTCAGTTTTCTTATCATCAGCTTTTACATTAGCTGAAAGAAAATTGTAAATGGAAAAGCATATGCCCAAGATCATAAGCACTATCATCAGAATTTTTATACATTTTTTCATCATGAGTTAACCCCTTTCTGAGAAAGTGCTCCCCGAAAGGCCTCCGTTAAAAAAATAGGATATAATTTCTTATATAGCGATTCCAAGAAAATTTCCAGGTATGCTTTCTCACCCGGGACGCCGGGTAGAGTGAAAAGGATATCCCCGTTGACAGAAGAAACTCCCACTATGGTTGGCGCATACCACGGGATATATTTTCGGTATTTTGAAACACTTATCAATGGGAATGCAGCCTTTGTGATGCGCCGTAACTCCTTTTCTTCCTTTAATTCGTCCTCAGGTACAATCCCGAAAACCGCAAAATATGGTGGCAAATTATTGAGCACATCGATAATCTCCAGGCAATCGGGGCAGTTACTTTTTGAAAAGAAAACATATAAAATCAGAGGCGCCTTCGTTTCAAAAGTGCTTATCTCTTTTGGTAGTGGAAATCTGTTCTTTGGCGGCGAGTACTCATTTTTGTACATAATACTGGCTAACACCACTATAACCACTACCAACAAGCCAATTACATAGTTTTTCATTTTTTCACGAGCTTTTACCTGGAAATGCTATACTTCGAAATAAAATAGCCAGATTTCTCATCCAATGGATTTTTCGAAAGGGAATATAATATCTTCCTATCTTTATCGAAATACATCCTGTCCCCGGGTTGACCTGGGATAACTTTTTCACCCAGGTATTTCCCGTTTAAATCATATAATTGAAAAGTGAAATTAAGGCCATTGCCCTGGTTGAACGGTCCCTCGAAAATGACCAGGACAAAATCTTGCGTCGTACACACTTTATTGATGAAAGACATACTTTGCCGCGCTGTTTTCATCATTTGCACGTCTCTTTTTTGCAATGCTACCAATAATTTGTCCGCAAAAGGTTCGATATAATATCGAGGCTTTTGCCCAAAAGTAGTTACTTGCCTGGATTTGAGATTCAATTTAATAATTAAGCATTTTGGGGACCAGGCAAAATAAACATCATCACCCTGGACATCAATCCAGCTATCTAACCCTTTGGCTTTGATGTCGGGTTTCTGCCTGTACTCGGCTTCATATTCAGCATCAGATGATAAACCATACTTGTCATAGGAATGCAGCAGGAAACTTATCTGACCGTCGGCTAAACTTACTTCATATAAATCGTATGGATACCCATTTTCGTCAGGCATGTAACCTGCAATCAGTAATCTATCTCCTATGAACTGGATATCGGTTGCCAACATTAGACAAGGGACTTCCCTGGTCAATATAAACTCAGTCCTCTTTATCCTATCATAGATAAGTATCTGTCGCTTGCCAAAATCAAGAACACCGAGTCGACCAGCTTGTTTATCATAATAACAGAAGGTTGGCTCTAAAAAATCAAATCCTTTCCGGCCGATAACCTTAACTGATTCCAGACTTGATACGTTAATTTCGGAAATTTCTATCCTGCCTTCTTTTTGATTGGGGGTGATAATCAATTCATCTTCGGTTAAACAAAATCCTTGAGTTTTCAGTGGAATCGAGCCAGTTTCCGAGAAAAATGCAATCTTTCCATCCAGTGTCACCTCGACCCCAAATACGGAACACGTACCTACGACACTAAATAACGCTGCCAGGAACAGCGATTTCCATTTTGTTTTTAATTTCATTTTTTCCTCCCGCATGGATAGAAGCTCCGCTGAGCCGATATCCTTCCGCGTACATTGTTTTTGATTTATATTTTATATAACAAATTTGTTGGCCTACACATACATTGCTAACTCCTCCATCGATTGCACCGTACTCCATCAAAAATCACCTCATATACTTTACTCTTTCTTTTTACCACAAACGATTGGTGTTTGTCAATAGCTTTCATAAAAAATTTTTTTTGCTTCACTGCACCCATTCAATCGTATGTTGAGCATCAACACTTTAAATTCCCAGCCTTCTTTTTTCATCATCAGACAACGATGAGATATTGGCAGTTTTGAGCCAATCGAAGATGGCTTCCGGCGTAAGCCAGATTTTGACAGTTCCATCGCGGGAAGCGGAAAGCATTCGGCGTCCATCGGGGGAAAAAACCGCGGAATTCACTGTATCTGTATGTTTATCGAGATCTGCCAACAAATTTCCCTGCAAATCCCACAGCTTCGAAGTACCATCCTTCGAAGCTGTGAGTATTTTCCGGCCATAGGCAGAAAACACCGCGGATGACACCTCACCCTTATGCCTTAACTCTAAAAATTTTTCTCCGTCAGGGTTCCACATTAACACTGTACCATCTGTCGATGCGGTGAGTATTTTTTTACTATCGGGAGAAAAAACTGCTGTCGATACCGCCCCATTATGGTTGAACTGCTTAACCAATCTCCCTTCCAGGGTCCATAATTTAGCAGAGTTATCCAATGAAATAGTAAGAATCCATTTCCCATCAGGAGAAAAGACAGCGGAGGAAATTTGTACATCCGATTTAATTACGTCTCTTAGGTACTTCCCCTCATGGTTCCACAATTGGACCTTAAATCCCTGGGATGTAGTTATTATTTGCTTCCCGTCGGGTGAAAACACAGCAGTGGATATTGGTGTGTCAGGATCACCCGAAATAATTATAGCGTCTCTGGACTTCCCTTCGATGCTCCACAATCTGGCAATAGTACTCTGCGATGCGGTAAGAATCTTGCGTCCATCGAGGGAAAACACGGCAGAGGATAACATCCTGCTATTGTTTAGCTGGTACAAAAATATTCCGTCACTGGTCCATAATTTCGATGTGCCATCGATTGAAGAGGTGAATATCCGGCTACCATCGGGTGAGTATATGGCGATCTTCATATCGGCCTTTTGTTCATCTAAGTTTTTCACGATATTGTTTTGAAGGTCCCATACCTTGGCAGTACCATCTTCAGATGCAATGACAAGTAAGCGGCCATCCGGCGAGAATACCGCAGAGTTTAAGGGGGCGTTATATTTAAATTCCGACAGGAGTTTGCCTTCCATGCTCCATAGCTTCACAGCACCGTTTCGGGAAATCGTGAGAATCCGCTGTCCGTCGGGAGAAAACACTGCCGAGGATACTTGTTCCTTGACATCTAACTCCAACAGCACTTTGCCTTGCAGGTTCCAAAAATATACTGTTCCCTGTTCCAGGGCAGAAAGAATATATCGCCCATCCGGTGAAAACACAGCAGAGGAAATCGTACTGTTATGCTTTAAGTCCAGTAAAATTGAAGGTTTTCCTTCATTTCTTATATCCCACAGCTTTGCGGTTTTATCCCACGACACCGTGAGAAGCCGTTTACCATCTGGAGAAAACGCAACAGAGGATACCACTTTATTATAAGGTGAAACTGCCAATTCCTTACCCTCCAGGTTCCAGATGCTGATCTTGCCGTCACGGGAAGCAGTCAGAATCCGCTGGCCATCGGGAAAAAATGCAGCAGTCGAAACGATTCCATCATGTTTTAAATCTAACAGCAACGTACCTTTCATATCCCACAGCTTCACGGATTTATCCCAGGAAGCGGTAAGAATTCGGCTGCCGTCGGGTGAAAACACAGCCGACATAATCCTGGCATCATGTTTTACTTCCACACTTACTTTGCCCTTCGTGTCACACACTTTCGCGGTCCCGTCTTCAGAGGCTGTCATTATATGGCGACCATCGGGTGAGAATACAGCGGAATAAACCGGGCCATTATGGCGTAGGTTGGCAATATAAAAAGGTTTTTCAAAAGAAGTATAAGCGATATCGCTCAGTGCTTTAGACGTACGTGCCGGTATGTTGGGTTCCGCCTTCTTATAGGCTGCTTCTGCAATACGGATTGCCCTGGTATTGTCCTGAGGAAACTCCAGCAAAGCTTCGGCTGTTAACCTGCTAACCTCGGCATTTCGATATTGTTTGTCGGCGTTTCTCCATAATCCAAAAAACATTAAGCTCAGTATCGATAAAATAATGGAACCTATAATAATAGCTTGCATTTTCAATTTTCTTTTTTTCAACTCAGCTTTCCTTTTTTCTTCTTCCTTGCGCTTCTTTCTTATTTCCTTCATTATGCGTGCCAATACATCATGTATAATTTCGATATATTCTCTTTTCCCTTCATATGTTTTTCGAAGTATCCTGTAATCCACCAGCTTTTCAATGTCATTTCTGAATGGAAGATCAGGGTCCAGGTAAAGCGGAGTTCGGAATCCTCCTTCCGTTAATAATTTCGATTCGATAAAATTCCTAACCTCTACAGAGAATTCCTCCATCGTGAGATTATAAAAATCTTCCAAAATTTTGTCCTGTTCCTCGTCTGTCATGGACTTCAATTCTTGTTTTGGCTTCTCATATAATTGATGGCACAGCAAGCTAAGGAACATCGGTTCGACTTCCAGGTCTTCATCCTTGATTGGTTCGACGCCACCGGAAACCTCCGGGTAAAAACGGCGTAATATATCATCCACTAGTTTTTCCTCGGAGAATACACCAGGTTTAATGATAATTTCCCTGGCTTGTTTTCCATTTAGGTGAATCAGCCGAAACAATGTCCGATCAATAGAAGGAATGCGAGCCTTTAACCCATTCATATGAGGTAGATAATTTTCCTTCAAACCGATAATCATTTTTACATTTAATCGGGTATTGGAAAATGAAA
>JAUPLE010000075.1 GCA_030837085.1 Acidobacteriota bacterium
TAAAGCGGATAATTATGAATTTTGGATTGCTCATTAAATTCCAGGTTCCTGGCGCTTATCCGCGTACGATACGGCGCCGGATATTTGGCGGCAAAAACATTGAGACTTTTAAGTTTTCCCGACTGGCCGGCTTTTACCTCAATAGGATAAACCCGGCCATCGATCTCCCGGATAAACTCAACTTCAGCGGTATTACTCATCCATGAGTACAACTGCCCACTGCCTGAATATATAAACTCCTGGGCCACATAATTCTCGCAAAAAGCACCTTTATATGTTGAAAAGAAATCGTTTTCAAGGTAAATACTTTTCGGCGGTATATGGGCCAACCCCCCCAAAATACCCACATCGAAAATGTATAATTTAATACGATTATCCATGGTAAACGCTTCAAAGGGTATTTCCCCGGAATTGATGATTTTAACTTTTATTAAAAGACCGGCCCCTATCAACCAATCGATAGGAGACTTCAAACGGGAAAAACGCCCCTGCGGCATTGCCTCGGAAGCCTTGAATTTTTTATTTTCCCTTGCCAATTGCGCGGGAATGGATTCAAAAATGGCGGCAATCTCATTGGCGTTCACTTTACCGGAGTATTTTGAAAAATCGCTGCTGTACGCCGTGACGATCTCTTCCTGCTTTTTACGCACATTTACATAGGCTTCGGGTTTGTTTTCCCTGTAAGCACAATATGTTCCGACCACCTCCGGCAACCCACCCACGATAAAATATTCTTTTAATTTTTCCATTAACCGGTGGTGCAGCACCAGGGGGATGGTATCGGGGTAACGGAGAGTATGCAGCCTATGGTATGCATCTTCATCTCCCACAGCCAGCAAGAACTCTTCGAATGACATGGGAAACAGATTCAAGAAATTAACCTGCCCGACGGGAAAAGGTTCAACGGTTTGTGTGACGCCAAGGAGAGACCCGGCGCTTACTACCGCCAGTTCCCGCATATCTTCGCAAAAATATTTCAAACTGGTTAACGCCCTGGGGCAATCCTGTATCTCATCGAAAAAAATAATATCCTGGGTTTTCTCAATGGTTGTCTCCAGGTACAACTGCATGGATTCGAGAATTTTACGGGGCGATAAATTACCGGTGAATATGTCGCAAGCGGTTTTATCTTTCTGGAAGTTGATGTAGTGCATCCGCCGAAATTCTTTTTGTCCGAATTCCTTTAACGAGAAAGTCTTTCCCGTTTGGCGAGCGCCTTTCAATACCAGGGGCTTTCTATCCCGGCTGTTTTTCCAGTCAAGCAGTTTTTGATGTATTTCTCGTTTCATGGGTGTTATTGTATGATATTTTGCAAGAAATTACAATTTTTCCTATGAAAAATTGTCAATTTTTACAAAAATCCCCAGGAAAAAGGGGCAGCCACGGACAAAAACGGCAACACAGACAAACACAGACAAATATGGAACTTTAGCCGCGGCCATTGACCAAATTCCTTAAATCACCTTCATAACCGCAATAGTAAATATTTTCCCAGCCCGGTACTTTGTCGATTCTCGACTGCCGCATAGAGATAATAAACCCGGGAATTTTTCTTGCATGTCCCTTATTCCGCGCTTCCTTTAATCGTTACGACTTATGCTTTATTTCACTTTCTTTGCGGTAAAGGCGCCGTTGGGTTGATGGGACTCGAGCCCCGTTACCACGCCGGATTCATCGAGGATGAACTTTATGCTGAACCCTTTCAAGTTTTTCAAGGTGAACTCGGTATCTTTGTAAGGGACGATTTCATAGGGGGTTTGGCCCGGTACGATTACAACAAGGGTATCTTCACCCTGGAACTTAATTTTAACGGTTATCCCGGACATTTCGTATTCACCGATGAATTGTTCAAGAAATTCTTTCCCTTTCTTTTCGGGCAAGCGGGTAAATTCGATGTCCTTTACGCCCCCTTGAAGGGGGATGGTAATACTATTAATGTTCCCTTTGAGATCGATATGGAAAGACGCCTTGATCTTTTGTTCAGGGAAAATTTCGGTGGAAAGATCGAAAATATCGTAATGGTAATGCTCGACTTTATAATCGATGCCGTTAAAGACGGCGGTCAGCGATTCCCCGTCTTTTCCGACGGTAATAATACCATACCCGGGATTTCCGAATTTCCCGGTGTAGTCATCCGGCGTGTGGGAAGGATTAGTACCGGTCTTTCGATCGGTATCTTCTTTCTTCTTACTTTCTTCGGCCTGTTTTTTGGCTTTCTCATCGCGTTCCTTGAACCGTTTGGACCAGGGGACCTGCCGAAGTCCGAGGATACGGTCATATACATTGTAAGCAATGATGGAAGAAAACCTGTTGCCGCCGCTGTCGCTGTTGGTCAGGACGACAACCCCGGCATTGTCCCGGGGAAGGAGAGAGACGCCGGAAATAAATCCATCGATGCCCCCACCGTGTGTAATGACGGGATGACCGCGGTAAGCGATGATCCCCCAACCCATCCCGTAAAGCGAATAAAGGAATTCCTCGTCCTTGCTTAACGCACCCCCGGTGACGATTTTGGGGGAGTGGATCAGGGTGAGGTTCGCTTCGGAGATGATGGTTTTTTCCCCTACTTTTCCATTATTAAGATTGAGCATTATCCATTTGGCCATATCATTAACGCTGGAATTGATGCATCCGGCGGGACCGACGGCATCGACATTCCTGAAGGGGACGGCCTTGTTTTTCTCATCCCGCTTTGAATAAGGAAGGGAGAAATCCGCGGATTTCTGCGAATCGGTAACGGAAAAGTTACTGTTCTTCATTCCCAGGGGTTCGAACAATTTGGATCGTACGAGTTCTTCCCAGGTGGTCCCGGCGATTTTCCCGGCCATGTAACCGGCGGTCATGAACATCAGGTTATTGTACTGGTAGGTAGTCCGGAAACCTTTGGTGGGTTCCAGGTATTGAAGACGGTTAAATAATTCTTCCCGTGTTGCGGTGGACCCGAACCAGACGGGATCGTGCCTGGGAAGCCCGGAACGGTGGGTAACGAGGTCCATGGGGGTCATTTGTTCGGAAGCAAAAGTGTCCTGGAGTTTGAAAGTAGGAAGGTATTCCCTCACGGGTTTATCCCATTCCAATTTTCCCTCGTCCACGAGGATCCCCAACACTGTGGCGGTAAAGGCCTTGGTGCAGGAACCGATGGCAAAGAGTGTATCGGGGCTGACTTTCAACTTTTTCTCCATATCCCGGTAACCGAACCCTTCGGCATAAACGACTTTACCGTCTTTTACGATGGCCACGGCCGCGCCCGGGACGTCCCATTCTTTCAACATGGTCTCGACGAATTTGGAAAATCCTTTTAAATCAATGCTGTTGGCGCTTTTTTTTGCATGGAGCGCGGGATTGACGAGCAATGAAACAAAGATCAAAATAAAGATGATTTTAACGATACCTTTTTTCATGGTTATTCCTCCTTACTAACTTAACGTTATACGTAGAATTTTTTCATTGGTTTCCCGTCCCGTTTTTTAATTTTCCCGGCCTGGGTATTCTTTATTATTCCCCTAACCCGGGAGCGGAAACCGCGACGCCAAATAAAGCGGATAACGATGTATTTTACGCTCCGGATCCACGACCATTTCCCCCGCGCTCATTATCACCCGATACGCCGGACTATATTTCTCCGCGAATACTTTGATACTCTTGGCTTGCGTCACCCAACCGGATTTTATCTCAATCGGGATAACTCCTTCCCCTGTTTCCCTGAGAAATTCTACCTCCGACGTTACCTCTTTCCATGAATAAAGCTCATCTACACCCGCCGCGGTGAATTCCTGGGCCGCAAAATTTTCGGCGAAGTACCCTTTGTAGGTCCCGTAATCGTAGTCGAGAATGGTTTTGGGGGACAGTTTCCCGATTGCACCCAGGATGCCGATATCGAAAAAATAGAGCTTGAAAAAAGTTTCATCTTTAAAGGCGGCAAAAGGAAGCTGGGGTTTGTCGATAATAAACGTTTTTATGATGAGCCCTGCGGTTTGAAGCCAATCGATAATTCCCTCCAGGCGTGCGTAACCTTTTATACCCGGGATGACGTCTTTGAATTTGAATTTCGAAGCGGAACCGTCCAATTCTTTTCCCAATTGCGCCGGGATATTACGCCACAAACGATTGATATGCATCGAATTCAGTTTCCCGGAATGTTTGGCCATATCGGCTTCATATGCTAATATTAAATTGGTTTGTTTCTCGCGCACCAGGCGAAGGGCGTTATATAAATCTTCTTTATGCCGGTTGAAAATCTCTACCACCTCCGGCAATCCACCGGTTACGAAATATATTTTCAATAGTTCCCACAGCCTGGCATGAACAATAGCGGGGATTGGCGATTTTTTAGAGCAGTTCATGATGTATTCGCATGCGCTCTCGCCCTGCTCGCCGCCGGCCTGTAAGAACTCGGTAAACGTCATGGGATACATATTTAAAAAATCGACTTTCCCCACCGGGAAGGAACTTTGCCCGAATTGCAGGCCCAACAACGAACCGGCGCAGCATATGGCTAAACCGGGAATTTCTTCAGCGAAATATTTTAAAGCGGTTAACGCCCGTGGGCAATGTTGAATTTCATCGAAAATGAGTAAATCGTCGCCGGGATTTATCGGCGCAGTAAGATGGAAACTAAGTTCCTTTAATATCCGCTGGGGATTGAGATCATCACTGAATATTTTCCCCAACCGTTCGTTTTCTTCGAAATTTATGTAATGGCAGCGGGGGAAATAATTTTTGCCGAACTCTTTAAGGATATAGGTTTTACCTACCTGCCTGGCGCCTTTAATAATAAGCGGGTGCCGGTTTTGATTGTTTTTCCATTTCAACAGTTGCGTTGTCACGTTTCGTTTCATAGGGGAATAATAGCAAAAGCAGGGAAAAAGTGCAAGGACTTTTTCTCACTTTTGTGAAAAAATCAAAGGACTTTATAATCTACCCGCTGTAAAATGGCCACCAAGGCACCAAGGCACAAAGGTACACCAAGGGGTTTATTATAAAAAAACCTTGGTGTTTTGTACTGGCGTGCCCTGGTGCGCTTTACCTGGTTATTACGAATATGGCATTCATGGCAAATAGATTGGGCATGAATATCACCTGCGTATCATGGGTATAAAAATACCGCGCCAGGACGTTTATGTTCCTCGCTGAGACAAATGTTTCAAAATCGGAGATGGTCAAAAAATGGAGATTGGGGGTATTGTACCACAAATGCGGCAGCGCATTGGTCACGGGCGTGGCCCCCCGGAAAAATAACTGCACCCGCGCCTTAATATGGGCAAAATTGGGAAACCCAACCACGACCCTTCGGCCTACCCGCAGCGCTTCATTTAACACAACTTCCACATGCAAGGTCTCCTGCAAACTCTGGTTCAATATGACATAATCAAACGCCCGGTCAGGATACCCGGATAACCCACTGTCCAAATCGAGATGAAACACACTGAGCCCTTTCTCTACACACTGGAAAATGGCATGATCATTCACTTCAATCCCCTGGCCGCGGGCGTTCTTCTTTTCCCGCAGCAAAACCAATAATTCCCCGCTGCCGCACCCGAGGTCCAACACGGTGGAACCATGCTCTATTATTTTACAGATAATTCGGTGGTCGAAGCGGACATATTTTTGATCTTCAATCGCCATGGGTTACCCTCCTTAGAAAATGTGTGATCAACCGCGTCTCTTCTTCGAATTCCAATAAAAACGCATCATGCCCATACGTGGATTTGATCTCGCAATAAGTCGTATCCTGCCGGCGAGACATGAGGAACCGCACGATCTCCCGCGACTGCCACGAAGGATACAACCAATCGGAAAGAAACGATATCACCAGGAACCGCGCGCCGATCTTCTTGCCAACCGGGATGAGTTTGTCGCCGGATACATCGAAATAATTGAGCGCCCGCGTGATATAGAGATAACTGTTGGCGTCAAACCGCTTAACAAAATGATTGCCATTGTAATTCAAATACCCTTCGACTTCGAAATCCGTTGCAAAGGAAAAACTGTAATCTTTTCCTTTGAGTTTGCGGGCGAATTTTTCTTCCATGGAGGTCTCACTCATGTACGTGATATGCCCCATCATCCGCGCTACGGACAGACCGTTTTCCGGCCCCGGACCGTCATAATAATCACCATTGTTCCAGTTGGGGTCTTTCATAATGGCCTGACGCCCCACCTCGGCAAAAGCAAGCTGCTGGGGGGATTGTTTCCAGGCGGAGGCAATGGGAATAACGGAACGCACCATGTGGGGATAAGAGGCCACCCACTGCAGCGCCTGCATGCCGCCCATGGAACCACCGCATACGCTTAATAGTTGTTCGATTCCTAAATGATGAAGCAGCCGCTCCTGCGCGTTTATCCAATCAACAACCGTAATAATGGGGAATTCCAGGCCGTAAGGTTTCCCGGTCCGGGGATTAATGGAAGAAGGGCCGGTGCTGCCTTTACACCCGCCAATGACATTGGCGCAGATAATGAAATATTTAGCTGTGTCAAAGGCTTTACCGGGACCGATCATATCGTTCCACCAGCCGGGATGTTCGGCGTCTTTGTGGAAACCGGCGGCGTGGGCGTCGCCGGTTAACGTATGCTCGATGAGGATGACATTGGATTTATCGCGATTTAATTGGCCATAGGTTTCATAGGCCAGCGTCACCGGTCCCAACCGCTGCCCGGATTCCAATGCCAATTCGTCAAAAGTAAAATATTGAGTGGCTGTGATTCCA
>JAUPLE010000742.1 GCA_030837085.1 Acidobacteriota bacterium
AACCGGGATGTGTAGGATGATTTAGATGACCGTGATGCCGGATGCCGTTGAGTCATTATCCTGTGCATCCTTTCATCCAGTGTATCCTGGTTCGGACTTTACCTGCCTTTTTCTCCCAATAATCACCACTCTACCAATCGCCCTATATCTCCAGTCATTGATCATTAACAGTTAACCATTAACAATTGACAATTAACAATTATCGCTTTTCCGGTTCATTAACCGGGAATCGGGCAGACACGGGGGCGCCGATTCGCCCCTTCAAAATCAAAAAATTCCGACCGTTCAAACAATTCGATTGATTTATGTAGCGACGAACCTATGTGTTCGCCCAAAATTCTTTTTTAATTAAAATTGCTGAGATATTTTCAAAGAATTTTATTTTGTTTGTTCTTCCTGGTCTTTTTCATATCGATTCGACCGATACCGATGATGAAGCTGGTTACTTTCTTATCCCCTTTATCGTGATACCCGCGTTTACATTCGGCGCCAACCGGGGTTTTCGTGTCGAACACAACCAGGAAACCTTCGTTACACGATTCAGATGCCAAGTAACTCTCAACTACTTGACCAATTCCATCATTCAGGGTATTTGCAAGATTATCGCGATTGACCTTTGTCTCGATAATATATTTCCTTCCATTAAAATTTAATATAATATCCATTCTCCCAAGCCCTGTACTAACTTCATAGCGGAGCTCCCCGCCTCCGCTTCCGAATCGATAAAGCCAGGCTGTAATTAAAAATTGGCCGGTCTTTTCATAGGGTTTACTCGTTTGATAAAAGGCTCTTACCCCAATCTGGGTTATATATTGCGAAAAATCCAGTAGAATATTTTCCATATCCAAACGACCTCCCGGCAACTCATACGTTTGTTTATAAACATCCCCGGGTACGCGCACTTTATTGAAAAAAGCTTCTGTAAACCTTTTTTTGTAAATAGAATTGGCTACAACCGCTTTTGTTTCTTTTTTCTTTATTAGCCCGTATTGCTCCAACCAGCCCTGATCTTTATTATCAGGTACATATTTGACATTATCAAATACGATCTCGATAAAGCTCTCTTTGTACAGTTTCGCCTTCTCGTAAAGATTGTCGAAATGAGAATTTTTCTCTAACAGTAGAAATTGGATGGCTTTTTCGACATCGGATTCTTCGATGGATTCGAGCGTTTCCGGCTTGATTTTGATAGTCAGGATGGTTCCCAGCCGGTTCACCAGCCAGGGCTGGCCGGCGGTTTCTTCATAGATTCGTTTTACCGCTTCTTCCGTAAATGGCTGGAAAGTTTCTTCCGTATATTGGGCATAAAGGTCACGAACATTTTCCAGGGAGAATGGAGGTAAGTCGACCTGGTCCGCAATATTGAACGGCGATACGCCGCCTACGATGAGTTTGGTTATATCCCTGATCCCAATCAGCCCAATAGAATAGAGGGCCTTTTGTTTGGCGTCTTTGTATTTCTGGTACAAGTCCCTCAATGCATGAAGAAAATTTTCCAATTCATTTTTAGGAATACCGTCAAACTCGTCTATAAAGATAATTATTTTTTTAGCCTGGAGTATTCGGTTTAATTCCTCGAATAACTGGCTGAAAGAGATATGAGTGGTAAGATGATAATTGGATAAAAATTTCGCCATGGTTTCGATTTTTTCACAATTTACTTCTTTTAACCTTTCTAACAATTGACCGTATAGTTCCTTTTCGATTAACGAATAAAAATCGGGCTTGTCTAAATTTTTATAGGTTTGGAAACTTAATAGGATGGCGACATAGGTCGGATCATCATGCAGCCTGGCGCAAGTGTCTTTTAAAAATGTTGTCTTCCCGCATTGTCTTGGGGCAAATATGGAAAAATACCGGCCCTGGTCGATCATGGTTTGAATGTCTTGATTCCGGGTATTGGTTACATTGTCCAGGTGAACATAATAGGCTTTTTCCGCGATGACCGTCCCTGAATCTTCGAATATTCGCAACGGTTTCCTATAACCCCGGACCGCTTCACGGTCTCCCCCTAATTCCCTTTCTAAAAACGCCAGGATACGCTCGAATCGTGCACTGTCTTGACGGTATATTTTTTTGATTTCCACCATTAAATCTTTAACTGTAATAATATCGATATCCGGGTCAAACGCGGGATAAATCCCAGCGTATTTTTGTGGGGTAAAATGAGGTTTCTCATTACCGATTATAAAAAAACGAAGCCCATTGGGATACATTGAAATAGAGTATTTGACGAATTTTTCCAGGGTTTCCATAATTCGATGCGGATATTTAGCGAATGTGACCTGGACAGCGATCTTATTACTCTCATCAACCAGGTCCACCTCGGGAGAATTTTTTTGTACCTCACCGGTGTATTTGAGTTTCAGTTGGTAAACCAGGTTTAACAGCGTGAGGGCTACATTTTCAGCGGCGAGGATGTCGTTGAAATCCACACCATTATGAATACGAATTCGCGTCATCCAGGCTGCCAGCAAGTTGTCGACCCGTTGAATATCATTTAATTCACCCATACGCATACTCCTTAAGATATTAAATTATAAACCAATTCTCCCCGGAAAACAAATTTTTCAGAAAAATATCCTTGTAAATCCGTGCCAGGAAATTTTATTAATAATCGCGTACTTTTCTCTACGCACCAAGAATTTCTATTAAAAACCGCCCGCGTTTGTCTTTATACAGCGAATTTTTCACAAAACACCGCCTGGTTTCCTTTCGCACCCAAAATATTGTTTCCAGACCATATTTTTTTGCCTCCGCACCCCGCGCATTCCTCTAAAACCTCGTGCATTTGTCAAAAATCCTGTGCATCTCTCTAAAACCTCGTGCATTTGTCAAAAATCCCGCGCTTCTGTCGATAACCGAGCGCCTCTGTCAAAATCCAACCGCGTTGGGGAAAATCCGACCGCGTTGAGAAAAAACCGACCGCGTTGGGGAAAAACGGACCGCGTCGGACTCAGCACCGACCGCGACGCTGAAAATCCGACCGCGTTGAGAAAAAACCGACCGCTGCGTTGAAAATCCGACCGCGTCGGAGAAAAATCGACCGCGTCGGACTCCGTACCAGGTTTTATTG
>JAUPLE010000743.1 GCA_030837085.1 Acidobacteriota bacterium
GCGCCGAAACCGGGCATGGAAAAAGAAATTAATGCAGCGGTTGAAAAAGAATTACAGGACTACAAGGCATCGATCAGTGAGAAAGATAGGGAAACCATCGTAAAAGAGACGCAGGATTTGATTTCCTATCAGAAGCGTGAAGATACACCCGAGGCGCTGGCAACGGTTCCCATGCTTGAACGAAAAGACATTGATCCGAAGGCAACCTGGTATTCCCTGGAGGAACAGCATATTGCCGGAGCCCCGGTTCTTTATCGGGAAGATTTCACCAAGGATGTGGTGTATACCCGGATGCTTTTTGACGCGCGTGTTCTGCCGGCGGAACTGATCCCTTACGCGGCCCTACTGGCAAGAGTATTGGGCAGTCAAAATACGGAAAATTACTCTTTCGGCGACCTGGATGTGGCATTAAATATTCATACCGGCGGCGTTAACGCCTTTCTTTTAACTTACCTGGAAAATCAGAACGATGACAATATGATCCCGAAGTTTGTTATCGACTCGAAAGTAATGAATAAAAAAGTCGACAAATTATTCCAGTTGTTGGGTGAAATTGTAAGCAAGACACGCTATAGCGACAGCGACCGTTTGAAAACCATACTTATTCAGCATCAATCCCGTCTCGACGCCCTGGTTAAAAGAAACGGATCTGTTTATTCAAGAACACGTCTTGCCTCGTATTTCAGTAATAATGGGATGTTTGATGAATTGACCAATGGTTTCGAATATTATTGGTTCATAACTGATCTTGTGAAAAATTTCGCGGCAAAACAAAAAGAGATTAGCGATAACCTGGCCAGGACAGCTTCGCTGCTTTTCAATAAAAATAATCTTACGGTGTCTGTCACCTGCAGCCGGGCTGATCTGCCGGTTTATGCGCAGGAATTTCCGAAATTTGTTAATTCTTTACCGGAAGGCAAAGCAACTATCTACAGCAAATGGAAATTTAATTTCGAGAAAAAGAATGAAGGATTCCTTACTGCCTCTAAGGTCCAATATGTACAAAAGGGTTACAACTTAAAAAACCTTGGCTATACATGGAGCGGTAAAATAAAGGTACTTGAGCAGATACTTTCTTCCGATTGGCTGCAAAATCGCGTCCGGGTAATTGGCGGAGCGTATGGCGGATATTGTTCTTTTACTGCTAATGGGCAAGTATTTTTCACTTAATAACTTGATACCAATCTTAAAGAGACCTTGGATAATTACGACGCCATTCCCGATTACCTGGGTAAGCTTGAACTCAATGACAAAGAGATGACCCGTTACATCATTGGTACAGTTTCCGAGCTGGATAAACCGTTAACTCCTTCGGACAAGGGTAACGTTGCCTTGAGGTATTATTTTGAGAAAACAACACCGGAAGAGGTTCAACGGGAGCGAGATGAAATAGTAAGTACTACGCTTGGCGATATCAAGACGATGAAAAAAATGGTTTCGGATATCCTGGAGCAAAATGCGATTTGCGTTTATGGCAGCGAAGAAAAGATAAACTCCCATAAAGAGTTATTCAGGAAAATTGAAAAGCTGGACCGTTGAAAAAAGCGCCGCTAAAAGCGCTGAATTAAGAAAAAAGGCTGCCTGTTAACAGCTAATAGCTGCAATACGCAGCTATTAGCTGCGTTTAGTCCTATAGGGGTTGCACAGGTCCCGGTGTTAAACGCCTGAATTGGCTTTCATTGATTTTTCAACCAGTGCTTGATGCTCTTCTTTAAACCTGTGGAATTGAGCCAGGATTTCGTAGCGCAATAAGGGAATTTTATCCATATGATCCATGAGTTCTTTGATGTCGGCTGTATAAGAGAGGGACGGGAGCGATGTGGTATCGTTGGCTGCTTTTGTTTCCGTAATTTTCTCCGAACGATGCATAGGCGCTTCATCCAGGACGAACCAATCCAATGATATATCGAAATCATTCGCCAGTTTATATAGGGTTAAGAAATTGGGAATCGTCACACCGTTTTCGTTTTTGACGTAAGTGACTCGGTCGATAGCCAGTGCGTTGGCCATATTTGTGATTGTAACATTCCTGGCCTTACGGATTTTTTCCAATTTTGCGCCCGTTGCTTGTGCGAATTCGTTTCTACTCATGATACCTCCATATTTTAAAATTATTTAAGAGTTCTATACGTAAACGTGAGAGGGAATGTTCTCGGTTTTCATGAAAAATACTGCGCAAGCGCAATATTTTCGTGTATCAACGCAGCAAAAAGCTCCGATTCAGTGTTAAAAGCGTCAATTTGGCGTTAAAAGCTGCGGACTCACAGCTAATAACTGCGAATGCGCAGTTACTGGCTCCGACTTGGAGTTAAAAGTCGCGAATTTACAGTAAAAAGCTGCATATTTGCAGTTAATAACTGCGATTGCGCAGCCAATAGCTCCGATTTGGAGTTAATAGCTGCGAGCTCACAGCTAAAAACTGCGAATGCGCAGTTAAAAGCTCCGATTTGGGGTTAAAAGCTGCGTGTTTACAGTAAAAAGCTGCATTCGTGCCGAAATCGTGTCCGGCTCCGGCGTAAAAATAGCCGCTAAGAACCGCGAAGAAAAAGAGAAAAAATCCTTGGTGACTTGGAGGGAAAAGTTTTTATGGTTTTCGGGCGAGGTCCCTTAAGATTTTTTCTCGCCTGACCCTTTTTGCGCCCCCTAATGGTTTGGAAAATTGTTGCAATTTATAAAACATTAATTTATAATATCATTGGAGGCAAAATGACGACGCTAACAGTGAGGATCAACGATAATAGGGCTGCAGCGCTGAAGGTCAAGGCAGAGCAATATGGTACACCGCTGGAAGACCTGTTGATTGCATCCATGGAGAATTTGCTTTCTCAGCCGGCAGGGGACTTTGAGCGGACAATGGAGTATGTGCTTTGCAAAAACCGCGAGCTTTACCGCAGGCTTAAGAGCGATTAATATTAGATGTTGCCGACGGTAAAATCAACCGTTGGGAACTGGAGCAATGGTTGAGAACACATTCAATAAAGAAAAATTAAATATGCAGAGACAGCGGCCCGCAGGCCGCAAGTTGGTAGTTGGTAGAGTGTCGCGAACAGGCAGTGCCTTTTCCCTACAATTCTTTTTGGTTCCGGCTTGTCCGGGCTAAGAAAAGGCATTAGAAAAAGGAATACCTCTTGAAATACCCCCCCATTTGTTTTATAATCCTTTCATGATGAGTCGGTATTCACCTTTCTTGAAAAAAAAGCGCCCGCAAGAGCGGTTGAGGTATTAAAATGAAGATTGCCAGGATAGAATTAAAGGACTTTAACCAGTTTAAACATGTCACACTGGACCTGACGTATCCCAGGGGACATGAAAAAGCCGGGGAACCATTGGATAAAGTCTGTATTATCGGCCAGAGCGGAACCGGGAAAACCAGTTTACTCCGTTTGATCAAGTGGTTTGTTTCACGGGATAATAATATCGGCGAAAACGTCAGGTTGCCTGTTCCCGCCGGGGGGCGCGTGGATATGGATTTTAATGTTTCCGATTTGCATTACCGATTGCGCAATAATGAAACCAACCTGGAGTACGACTCATCTCTAAATGCCGCACTTCAGCAGATCAACCCGTTGTTGATCAATTATCCCGTGGAGTTAAATCAAAAAAAGAATCTAACCGGGCAGCAAGAAATTTCACCGTTTGGTAAGGAAGATGTCGGGAAAAAAAACAGGGATGAAGATGAGTTGAAGGAATTAAAACCGCCGCAAATTATCGATTTTGCCTTTGAAGATATAAAAAAAACATGGGATTTTATTTTGAAGGATATCATTGAGCACCGCGCCAATGGGCTTTTGATGAAAAGTAAAATTGCCGACTCCGTCCGGAAACTGGGTACCAATCTCCGGAAAGTGCAGGCAGAATCCGGCGAATATGATAAATGGTTATCGCAAAACCCGGATCCGGTCAAGGTTATTGCAGACAAATGCCTGAACCCCATCCTTGACAGGCTGGGACTTAAAGTGAACCTGGATATTAGTCGCAAATCGATCCGCGAACTGGGGTTTATCGAATTAATCACGAAAGACGGTAAGGATGTACCCGAGGATTTTTGGAGTACCGGCACATGGCAATTGGTGCAGACCATTATTCCACTCTTTCAATTAAGACCGGCAAACGCGGTTATCCTGATGGATGAGCCCGAACGTTCCCTTTATCCTGATTATCAGACAACCATTATCGATACGTATATTAACCTGGCGCCGGGGAGCCAGTTTTTTTTTGCTACCCATTCGCCCATGATTGCTTCTTGTTTCGAACCCTGGGAAGTGATCGAATTAAAATTCGACCCTGAAACCCGGTTTGTGTTCCAGGATTTGCATTATGAAGGCGAGAGCCTTGTGGATAATTACAAATATAATCCCCAATATCTACGGTGGGATTCTAATTTATTACGTATCTTCGGCCTTAAAAAAGATGGGGGCAAAAAACGCCGGGAAGCATTGAGATTATTGGCGGAACTCAATGTCCGCATCAGGAAATTAAAAGCGGAAAACAAACTTGAATCCGAAAAGGGTCAAAAGCTTGTGGATGAAAACTTGAGAATAAAAGAGCAACTGGACTGGCGGTTGGATTCCGTAGGAGGCAAATAATGAGTTTAGAAACACAGAATGAGATAAGAATGGCGAAGATAAAGGTGCAAGGCGCTGAAATAAATATAATGTCGATAAAAGAAGAGGATTATATTTCTTTAACCGATATGCTAAAGGCGAAAGATGGTGACTTTTTTATTTCAGATTGGCTTCGCAATAGAAATACCGTAGAATTTCTCGGTATATGGGAAAGAATATACAACCCGGGTTTTAATTATGGCGAATTCGCCATAATTAAAAGTCAAGCAGGATTAAACAATTATAAGATAAGTGTTAAGGAATGGGTCGAGAAAACAAATGCCATTGGATTAAAAGCAACTGCCGGAAGATATGGCGGTACATACGCCCATAAAGACATCGCCTTTGAATTTGGCATGTGGATAAGCGCAGAGTTTAAAATTTATCTAATCAAAGAATTCCAGCGGCTCAAAGATGAGGAATACAAGAAGCTTGGCTGGGATATCCGCCGCAACCTGACTAAAATCAATTATCGTATTCATACTGACGCCATCAAAGAAAACTTGATTCCCAAAGAGCTGACAAAACAACAGGTTAACATTATATACGCATCCGAAGCGGATGTGCTGAATATCGCGCTTTTCGGAAAAACCGCAAAAGATTGGCGCGACTCAAACCCTGATAAAAAAGGAAATATTCGAGATTATGCCGAAATTTCTCAACTTGTGTGCCTTTCCAACCTCGAAAACCTGAACGCCCACTTCATTAATGAAAATTATCCACAGGAGCAGCGACTTTTGAAACTAAATAAAATCGCAATACAGCAGATGAAACTACTCACGGATGATCACGGCCAAAAAAAATTGGAAGGAAGCAAATAATACTTGAAATACCCCCCCATTTGTTTTACAATTCTTTCATGAAGAGTAAGTATTTACCAGCTATGAAAATAGCCACAAAGGCACGTAAGCACAAAGGTACACCAAGAACTTTATTATTAAAAAAACCTTGCCGCCCTGATGCGCCGTCTCCTGGCAGCAAAGTTTTCATGGTTTTCGGTTGTGGGTGTGTCCTTATAACCCACTGCTTTGAAAAAAAAGCGTATCGATCGGTCGAGAATGGAACCAATTGGGAGGGATTTTGATGACAATAAAAGCACGCGATTTGGAACTTATTAAAGAACTGGAAAAAGAATCCGTCGTCCAATTGAAACAGTGTGAGTTTAAAGAATTAACAAAGGTGGAAAAAGGCGGCTATTCCGTCGATGTTACGGGGGACGTCAACGGCATCGCCTTTTATCGAGTTCCAATGACTTCTTTACCACGAAGTCTTGTCCATTTCAAAAAGCTTGAAAAGCTGGTTTTATCTGAAGTGGAGGTGGAAGATTGCTCTCTGCTTCAAGGAATGAATCAATTATCTTTTTTAGATTTGTCGGGAAATAAAATTAGAGATATCTCTCCCCTGCGGCTATTAACTCAGTTAACCTCATTATCACTGTCCTACAATCAAATCAGCGATATCTCACCCATTCGGAAATTAAATCAGTTGACCAATTTAGATCTTCGTTTTAATAAAGTAAACGATATATCTCCTCTTCAGGGATTAACTCAGTTAAAATTTTTAGAACTTAAATGCAATCAAATCATCGACATTGCGCCAATTCTGGAATTAACCCAATTAACCTCATTAGATCTCCGTTATAATAAAATCAATGAGATATCATCCATTCGGGTACTAACCCATTTGAGAAATTTAGACCTTGGCTACAATAAAATAACCCATCTCCCCCGGGAAATTGCACTTGGAAAAATGGATATTTGGCATGAAGATATTTTTTTAAGACCTGGTCTTAATCTAGGCGGTAATCCCCTGGAATCTCCACCGATAGAAATCATTGACCAGAGTCCCACTGCAGTGCGCAATTATTTTGAACAACTGGCAAAAGAGTCCCTGCTGCTTTTGGAATCCAAACTGCTCATCGTGGGCGGCGGCGAAGTAGGCAAAACCTCTTTAATGCGCAAACTCCTGGATAACGATTTCGTCGTGGAACCCGGCCGGGAACCCACCACCCACGGCATCAAAATAAAACCCTGGTGCCTCTCCTGCTCCCTGGAAAACGACACCCAACCCAGCCGCGATATTAATCTATCCATCTGGGATTTCGGCGGCCAGGCCATTTACCACTCCACCCA
>JAUPLE010000744.1 GCA_030837085.1 Acidobacteriota bacterium
AAATAATTGTTAATTGTCAATTGTTAATTTTTAATTGTAAACGAATGAGCCCGCCGCAGGTGCCTTTTCATCATTCATCATTCATCGTTCATCATTCAAGTCAACTTGCTTACATCATCTACACCTCCGGTTCCACCGGCAAATCCAAAGGCGTCATGGTGGAACATCGGGGAGTTGTTAATTATGCAGTTTGGAGAATCGCCGCTTATGGTTTTACTCCGGACGATGTCACACTGCAAATGCTGTCCTATTGTTTCGATGGTTTTGGCTCCAATTTTTATTCCAGTTTGTTGTCGGGAGGCAGGTTGGTGGTCGTACCGGATTCCAGGCGACTGGATTATTTTTATATAAATCAAACCATAAAAGAAAAAAAAGTCACCAATACCAGCCTGACGCCCGGGATTTATGAGGGTTTATTGGACAGCGTCCTGGGAGATGACCTGCAAACGCTTCGTTTTGTCGTATTTGGAGGCGACAAAAGTAAACCCGGTCTTATTGAAAAGAGCAAAGCCATCGCCTCTCACGTCTCCATTATCAATGAATACGGGCCCACGGAAACCACCATCGCCGCCGCCTTCAACTTAAACTTCGATTTCGATCCCGCCAATACATCGGTAATAGGAAAACCCCCTGATAATACCCGGTTGTATATATACGATCCCAACCTTCATCCCGTTCCCATCAACATTGGAGGGGAACTCTACATATCGGGTGTTGGTGTAGCCAGGGGTTACCTGAACAACCCGGAACTCACGGCAAATAAATTTATCGATTTTCATCAATCATCAATCATCAATCATCATTCAAAGTTATATAGAACCGGCGATCTTGCCCGGTGGCTCCCGGATGGGAATATCGAATTTTTAGGAAGAATCGATAACCAGGTCAAGATCAGGGGATTTCGTGTAGAATTGGGCGAAATCGAAAACGTGTTACTAAAACATGGCCGGATAAAAGATACGGTGGTTGTATTAAAAACAGATGAAACCGGCGATAAAAGCCTGATAGGATATTTTGTCTCAGATATGGAGCTTTCGGATGCCGAATTGAGTGAATATTTATTAAAAACTCTGCCGGGTTATATGATACCATCAGGCTTTGTGCAGTTGGGAAAAATCCCCCTAACCTCCACTGGAAAAGTTGACCGGGGCGCATTACCAAAACCGGGATTAAAAGTTGGCGAAAATTATACGGCGCCGAGGAATGAGATTGAAAAGACATTGGTACAATTGTGGGCGGAGATTTTAGGTAGAGGCCCATTACATTCGTCTCAATTGCAGACATCGATAGGAATCGCTGATGATTTTTTCCAGTTGGGAGGGCATTCGCTAAAAGCGACGATTCTTGTATCGAAGATCCATAAAGCATTTGATGTGATAGTACCGTTGACGGAAATATTTAAAACACCGAGAATCAAGGAATTGGCAAGATATATAAAAGAAAAAAGTAAAGAATTCCATATCTCCATCGAACCCGTGGAAAAGAAAGAATATTACCTCTTATCCTCCGCTCAAAAACGATTATTCGCCCTGCAGCACATGAACCCGGACTGCACTGCTTACAACATGCCGGAGATAGTTCCGCTCCCGGAGGAATCCGACCTGGGAAAAGTTGAAGAAGTCTTCAAAAAATTAGTAAAACGTCATGAAAGCCTGAGAACATCATTTCAATTGGTAAATGATACGCCGGTCCAGGTGATACATGATGAAGTAGAATTTCAAATCGAATGTGATTATTTGGCCACAGAGGTCACAGGGGACACAGGGGACACAGGGGGGGAAATTCATCATTCATCATTCATGAGTACACCGAATCATTTTAATCATTCCTTCATCCGTCCCTTTGATTTATCACTGCCGCCGTTGATGCGAATAAGTTTAATAACGCAAAGCGACGGAAGCTATATTATGTTTGTAGATATTCATCATATTATAGCGGATGGCGTTTCATGCGAAATATTGATAAAAGATTTTCTGGCCATGTTATTTGAAGAAAAAGAATTACCTCCATTGCGGCTCCAGTACAAAGATTTTTCCGAATGGCAGAATAGTGATGAAAGAGAAAGGAAAATCCTCAAACACCAGGAAGAATATTGGTTAAAGGAGTTTAAAGGAGAAATACCGGTATTGGATTTACCTAACGATTACCCCCGTCCCCAAATACAGAGTTTTGAAGGAAATAAAGTAACTTTCGAGATATCCTCTGAAGAAACCCGGGGGTTAACCGCGGTGGCATTAAAGGAAAAGGTGACGCTGTTCATGGTATTGGCGGCGGTATTTAATATTTTATTATCTAAACTCAGCAACCAGGAAGAGATAATCATCGGAACTCCCATTGCCGGCAGGAGGCATGCAGATTTAGAGAAGATCATCGGAATGTTTGTCAATACCCTTGCGTTGAGAAATTACCCGTTAGGATACCGAACAGTTAGAGAATTCCTGGGAGATGTAAAAGAAAGATCGCTCATGGTTTTTGAGAACCAGGAGTTCCCATTTGAAGAGCTTGTGGATAAATTATCGGTGAAAAGGGATATCGGGCGTAACCCGTTATTTGATATCATGTTCGTTTTACAAAATATGAATACAGGTTCGGAGGATCAGGATAAAGAAATCGAATTGGAAACCAGCCGTTTGGTTAAACCTGCTCTTCCCAAAGAATATGAAAATATAGTTCAGACAGTGAAATTCGATTTAACATTAACCGCAATTGAAAGAAACCACGGGCTTCTCTTATTATTTCAATACTGTACCAAACTATTCAAAAAAGAAACCGTTGAACGATTCATCATTTATTTTAAGAAAATCGCAGCGCAGGTAATAAAAGACCCGGGAATAAGGTTGAGTGAAATAGAGATTGTAACGGAAGAAGAAAAGAAGCGGATATTGAGTGATTTCAATCGGACGGAAGCAGTATACCCGAAAGATAAAACGATTCACCAATTGTTTGAAAAACAGGTGGAAAGAACCCCTGATCATATCGCCCTTGTAGGGGCAGGCCCCCGTGCCTGCCCTAATTGTTTGACTTACCGTCAATTGGATATGCAATCAAATTACCTGGCCGGGGTATTAATCGGAAAAGGCGTCCTGGCGGACAATATTATAGGTATCATGATGGAGCGGTCCATCGAAATGATAATCGGGATTTTGGGTATATTAAAATCAAACGGCGCCTATTTGCCCATAGACCCGGAGTACCCACAAGAACGCATCGATTATATGTTAAAAGATAGTGGAGCAAAAATTTTAATAAATGAAAAGTTTTTTGGGGGGGCAAGGGGGGCAGTTTTACAAAAAAGCCCCCCTTGTAGCGCAAATCTCGCTTACATCATCTACACCTCCGGCACAACCGGGAAACCGAAAGGAGTACTGGTAGAACACCGCAATGCAGTCAATACGGTTAACTGGTTTGTCGAAATACACAAGGTGGGAGTTGATACCCATATAATTCAGCTTTCCGATTATACGTTTGATGCCAGTGTGAACCAGGTTTTCGGGTCATTGATTTCCGGCGCCAGTCTCTATATCGCAACCAAAGTGATACGTACAGATATAAAAAAGTTGCGAGATTATATCATCCATCACAGGATTAATGTAATCAATTTTGTGCCGACCCTTTTAAAAGAACTGCTCTGCGATATCGACAAATTGACAAGTTTACATACCGTGATTTCAGGAGCAGAAAAGCTTGAAGAAAACACAAAAGAAGCGATTATTGGGAGAGGGTATCGATTGGTTAATCAATATGGTCCCACTGAAACCACCATCGATGCGCTGGCCCTGGAATGTTCATCGGGACAAGTAAGCCTGGGTAAACCGATTTTCAATGTAAAAGTATATATAATGGACAAATATGAAAAGATCGTCCCCATGGGCGTTGTAGGAGAATTATATATTGCTGGAGACGGTGTGGCCCGCGGCTATTTAAACCGACCCGAATTAACCAGGGGCTCTTTTAAAAAACCGCCCGCCTGTACGGACCCCGCAAAACTTTTGCTTTGTTACCCTTTACCACTCACCACTCACCACTCACCATTCTACCACACCGGCGACCTGGCCCGCTGGCTTCCGGATGGGAATCTCGAATTCCTGGGACGAATTGATAACCAGGTAAAGATACGGGGATACCGCATCGAATTGGGAGAAATTGAGAACCGTTTATTGAAGATTATTGGCGTAAAAGAAGCGGCGGTGTTGGCACGGAAAGATGATGGAGGGAATAAATATTTATGCTCATATATCGTTTCCGACAAAAAATTTGAAATATCGGAGATAAGAGAATCACTAGCGAAGGAGTTGCCGGATTATATGATCCCGTCCTATTTTGTACAGATGGAAAAAATGCCGTTAACATCCAATAGTAAGGTAGATCGGAGTGCGTTACCCAGTCCGGAAGGAATAAGTATAAGCGAAGATGTCGGCTATACTCTTCCATCCAGTGCTGTGGAAAAAAAATTAGTAGAAATATGGGAACACGTATTGGGAAGAAATAATATCGGGATAAATGAAAACTTTTTCATGATCGGGGGAGATTCCATCAAGTCAATCCAGATTGTATCAAGGATGAACAGCGCGGGGTATAAACTGGAAATGAGAGATATATTTCAATACCCCGTAATATCGGTACTTGCCGCACATGTAAAGAAATTGAAGCGCAGCCAGGACCAAACCGTCATTACGGGAACAATCCCGTTGACACCTATCCAGGAAATGTTTTTTAACCGCTCCCTTACCGGGGCCCATCATTATAACCAATCCGTTATGTTTTATTCAAGAGCCCGATTAGATAAAGAAGAAATAAAAGTAATCTTTACAAAAATCCATATGCATCATGACGCGCTGCGGATGACGTATGAAACGGACTGGGAAAATAGAAAAGTCATTCAAATCGATCATGGAGCTAATTATCCACTTTCACTTGAAGAATATGAAATAAATGGCCCAACAGACAACTTAGAACTCCTCGCGGAAAAGATGCAGGCGAGTATCGACCTGGGAAAAGGCCCGTTGATGAAATTGGGGTTGTTTCATCTGAACGATGGGGATCGGTTATTAATCGTTATCCACCACCTGGTTATCGACGGCGTTTCATGGCGAATATTGTTTGAAGATATAGAAACGTTGTATGGCCAATATAGACGGGGCCAAAAATTGGTTTTACCCCCCAAAACCGATTCGTTCAAGCTCTGGTCGGAAAAGTTATCCGCATTTGCAAATAGTAAAACCTTTTTGAAGGAGAAAACCTATTGGCAAAAAATAGAATCGGCTGAACCTCTGCCGCTGCCCAAAGATTTTGAAGTGCATGACAACTATATTAAAGATACCGGGAGTGTATCCTTTACCCTGGAAGAGGCTGAAACAGAACGCCTGTTAACAAAAATAAACAAGGCTTTTGGGACGGAAATTAATGATATATTGTTAACGGCGCTGGGAATCAGTATAAAGAGAACCTTTGGACAGGACCTATTAGCGATAGCGCTGGAGGGACATGGAAGGGAAGAAATACTGGAAGGCATTGACATCAGTCGAACCGTGGGTTGGTTTACCGGTTTATTCCCCGTGCTGATGGATATTTCCGATGCTGGCGACCCCGGGCGACAGTTAAAAAAGATAAAAGAGACATTGCGAGGAATTCCCAATAAAGGGATTGGCTATGGAATATTGAAATATCTCACCCATGAAGAGAATAAAAAAGAGATCGAATTTAAATTAAAACCGCAAATCAGTTTCAATTACCTGGGACAATTCGATGCGGATGTAAAGCAAATAGCATCTTTTGAAATAGCTAAAGAAGCCGCCGGGAATTCGCAAAACCCAAATAATAGGCGGGAATATTTACTCGATGTATCCGGCATAACGACCAATAACCGGTTAGCCATGACCATTTTATTCAATAAAACTCACTTCACCCCGGAAACCATGGTGGCATTGGCTGAGAATTTCGAATCCGGGCTCAGGGATTTAATCGCATTTTGTGATTCCGAAGAGACGGGTGAGCAAATCCCTGCTGATTTTACCGACAAGGGATTGACGAGCGCAAATAGTATAAAATTTAAAAAATACGTCGACGAACCAATGGCGTTGCTCAATCAACCGGGGCAAAAAAAACTCTTCTTCTTTCCCCCCCTCATCGGTTTTGGAATAGCATACCAGTCCCTGGCAAATGTCATTAACGATTACTCTATCTATTCTTTTAATTTTATAGAAGATGAAAATCGATTGGAAGAATATGTCGAGATCATAACGAAAGTCCAAATGACCGGTCCCTACATATTATTCGGGTGGTCGGCGCCCGGGAAGCTGATATTCGAAGTAACCAGGATATTGGAATATCGTAATCTGGAAGTATCGGATATCATCTTAGCCGATAATCTATTTTTCAAAAATAGTGCAATTGGTGGAGAAGGATTAGATGAATTCATGCTGGATGTACGTAAATACCTGGAACGAGAGGGTGTGGAATCTATTACAGAAAAAGTAAGAAAAAAAGTAGAGGATTATTCAAATTATCTCAGGAATACGACTACTCTCCAGGTGATTCAGGCAAACGTACATTTAATATTATCAGAAGATACTCAAAATAATAGTGAAGCGGACATCAGATGTTGGGATCAACTAACCACAAAACCCGTTTTAATCTA
>JAUPLE010000745.1 GCA_030837085.1 Acidobacteriota bacterium
CCACTAGCTCCTTACATTCAGGCGAATAAGGTTATAATTGCTGCAGATGACGTACTTTATGGATTCCCCTTTGAAGCCCTGGTAACCAAAATCCCCGGGATTATCGAATATAAAAATATTGGACATTCGTCCGAATCCCTAGCCTTGAAGGCACTATCCGGGAAAGTCCCTCTTTTTTATGAATACAGTCAAATGAGATATTTAGGGAATATATATAGTTTTTCTTATATCCCATCAGCTTCAACCCTAAATGTTTTACGAGGGGTATTAAAAAAGGAGAGTATAGGGGGTGAGGGAGTGATTGCTTTTGCTGATCCAATTTTTTCAGAATTAAAGGTAGCTGATAATAAAAAAAAGAGTTGGCCGCCCGAAAGATTACCGGAAACTGCCGAAGAAGCAGAAATATTTATGAAACAAATCGGAAAAGGGAAAATCTATACAGGTCTTGATGCTTCCGAAGAAAATATATGGAAAGCTAATCTTGGAAAAGCAAAATATATATTATTCTCAACTCACGGTTTCTTGGCCAATGAAAATGAGAATGTTGCCGAGCCCGCATTAGTCCTTACTTTAATAAATAATCCTCCAAAATATGATGGGCTATTGGGGATGACCGAGGCCGTAGGATTAAAGCTAAACAGTGATGTAGTTATCCTCTCCGCGTGCAGCAGCGCCGGTGAAAGCGGCAAAGGTGGTGAAGGTTTTGCCGGGATGGCACGGAGCTTTCTTTTTGCCGGTTCCCAGGCAGTAGTAGCCTGTCATTGGCCTGTGGAAACTAAAGCTACAAAAATGCTGATCGAAAACTATGGGAAATATCTAAAAACTAAAAGTAGGTTGGAAGCCCTGGAGGAAGCTAGAAATGTAGTCAAAAACTCATCGGTCGAATATGGAAAAGGAAAAAGGAAAATCAACGTCTCATATGCACATCCCTATTTCTGGGCTTCTTTTGTCCTGTTGGGTGAAAGATAATTAAAAGTGGCCTGGGCGAGTAAACCATTAAGGTTGTTTGATCTTCCACGGTGGTTTGCACAATTTTTGGGATTTACAAGTTTTCACTGCTGTGATATAAATTACTCTAAAAGTTTGTAATGAAAAAAACTTTGCCACAGAGTGTATAGTGGCTAAAAAAGGAGGACTATAATGACCCACTTAAAAAGGGGACCACTTCCCCAATCCATTAAAAAACGTATGATTCCACTGATGATTTCCCTGGTTTTTATCCTGGCGTTTTCCACCGGTCTTCTTGCAAACCCAGGATATAAAATCATCTCTTTCAAAGGAACCGTCAAAGTAAAACAAAATGCCAAAGTCTCCCTGTTAGAGAATCAACAATTACCCACCGGCCTTCAAAAAGGCGATGCCGTCATGGTGTACCCTGGAGCAGAGATCGAAGTCACGTTCCCCACCGGCGACAAAAAAACTTTTGCCGGCCCCTTTTATTCAGCAATAGAAGCGCTGGAAAAACCCCCGGCTCAAAACCGCCTCTCCTTTTTTGCCGGACCTTCCCAATGGAAAAGAATTGAAAAAATTTTCGACGAAGAAGGCGAAGAATCTGCTGGAACCACCAAAGGAACCCAAGAAGACAGCTTGAATTTCTATAACGAAATCAAACAGGGCATTGCCACGGTAACAATCGAAGATAAAAATCTCTCCCCAGATAAAGAAACTGAAATGAAAGATATACTGGATACCGCAGCCTCAGGCTTTAATGCTTTCCCAGAAGAAAAACAAATCGTGATTCGCTCCCTGGTCTACAAAGCCTTTGGCCGCTATAACACAGCCCTGGATAAGGTTTTATCTCACTATAAAGGGATCCTCCACACTAAAGAGAAACAACCGGAACGTGAATTCCTGGAAGATTCCTTGTTTAATGAATTTTTACCCATTGTTGTCAAAATTCATTCTCCTACTTCTTTTTCTTCAAACTTTAAATTATGGTGGGCCGCCTTTTATTCCGATGGAAAAGATTTCAAAGCCATCAATAATACAATCGATTACAGTATATACCCGCAAAACATCTATAAAATAAATGATAACTCAGCCATCCAGCCAGGTGCCCCATCCAAAGGCAAAGCAGCCGGGAACCATCCTTATATCTTTATCGTGGTCAGCACCGATTGGGAAGAATTGGAAAGACTTGACGATATAGAAACCGCTAAAAAAGAACTTCAGGATATCAGTATTAAAGAAAGCCAACCCGGACCTGTTCAGGGTTATGGAAACGTTATCATTAAAATAAGCTTATGAATACCCATTCATCCGAACAAAAACCGGTTATATTCCTGGCCTTTGCCAATGACCGGGTCAATGGCTCAAAATACTTGAGGAATCTACCGGTTGAGCAGCGGGGAATTCGAAATGCCCTGGAAAAAGCAAAGCAGGCAGGGCTATGCGATGTGATTGAGCGGTCCAATGCTTCTATCGATGATATATTGGATGTTTTCCAGGATGAATCATATAAAGACCGGATCGCTATTTTTCATTATGGTGGGCACGCCGATGATTATAAACTATTGCTTGAAGCCATTACCGGTGGGCGTTCATATGCCTTTAAGGAAGGATTGGTGTCTTTCTTATCCCGGCAGAAGGGGCTAAAATTAATATTTTTAAATGGATGTTCCACTGTACAGCTTGCCTTGGAATTGAAAGAAGTGATACCGGTTGTAATCGGGACTTGCCGTGAAATCTCCGATGAAGTGGCGGCAAAACTGGCCATTCGTTTTTACCATGGTATTGCCAACGGTCACTCCCTGGAACGGGCATGGCGTGAGGCCGAAGATGAAATCAAAAGCCGCAAGGACTCATCTAATTTCAATAATATGTATCATTGGGAACAACAGGAAAAACAAATAGACCGGTTCCCATGGGATATCTTTTTCAAAGAAGGCGCTGAAAATGTCAGAGAATGGAATCTTCCCGATGCAGTTGATGATCCATTATTCGGTATACCGGCAATCCCCGGTACTTATGGTTTGCCTGAAACTCCTTTCCTTTTCTTGCGGCGCTATGAAGAGAAATATGCCCGGGTATTTTTCGGGCGAGGGCAATACATCCATCGATTATATAATCGGGTAGTGGACCCAGGAGCGCCGCCTATTATATTGTTCTATGGGCAATCCGGCGTAGGAAAATCTTCGCTCTTGGAAGCTGGCCTATTGCCAAGACTGGAAGAATCTCACACCGTCTTATATATCAGAAGGGAACAGGAAAAAAGTTTATTGCGGACGTTAGAAGAATGCCTCCCCTGTTTTCACGATACTTCTCAACATTCATCATTCATCACTCATCATTCCATTTCTTGTCCCCTGGTTATCATTTTGGACCAGGTAGAGGAAATTTTTACACGTCCCAACCCAGATATCCCCAACGAATTAGAGGATTTCCTGGAAAAAATGCAGGCCATTTTCGCTAGTTCATACAAGGGCCTAAAAATAAAATTGATATTGGGATATCGCAAAGAATATCACCCCGAGATCGATAAGCATCTCGGTCTTTTCCAGTTGCCCAGGTCATATTTATTTTTAGAACCATTGTGCCGCAAGGGAATCATCGAAGCAGTTACAGGTATTACTAGGTCTTCCAGCTTAAAGCTGCGCTATCATAACCTGGAAGTTGAAACGGATTTACCAGGTATTATTGCTGATGAATTATTGGCAGATAGGAACTCGCCAATTGCACCTGTATTACAAATCTTACTAACCAAAATGTGGATAATGGCTATCAAGGAAAATTCCCATCATGCCGTATTTTCCCTGCGGAATTACCGGGAGTTACGAAAACAAGGCTTGGCCATGGAGGATTTTCTCCGGCAACAGACGGCAGAGCTTAAGAAATTGAATCCGGAGGTAGTGAATTCGGGATTGGCGTTGGATTTATTGAAATTTCATACCACTCGGTTGGGGACTGCCTGCGGGCGGGGTATCGATGAGATAAGGAAAACCTATCCCCACAGTCGGGAATTGATGAATGACCTGGTGAAACAGTTAAAGAATTTTTACTTACTGACGGATACGC
>JAUPLE010000076.1 GCA_030837085.1 Acidobacteriota bacterium
ATGGAGAACCAGGGGGTCCAGATATGGGCGGGGATGAAAAATATGTCCGGCGAGCAATCGAGCATCATTTCCAGGAGGTCGCGGGAGTCCATGCCCAGGATGGGTCTGCCGTCGGAGGTGATATTGGCTTTGAGACCGGTTAGTTTCTGCTGGATTTTTTCCACGGTTGCGAAATCCGGGGCAAAGATGACGTTATGGACTTTGCGAACCCTATCGTTTTTCTTGTAGATGTTGCTTATTTCGGCGGTCAGCATGAACCTGACCGGGGCGTCTGGCAGGAAAGGGACGTCCGGGGTTTTATCCTTGTATTCTTTTTTTAATTTAAAGAGTCCGGGTTCAGTGGGCGCGGGTTCGAGTTTTTCTTGAAGTTCTTTTGTCCAGCCGGGGTGGGTGAAGTCGCCAGCGCCGATAACGGTAATGCCTTTGAGTCGCGCCCAGTAGTCGAGGTATTCGGGGACCAGCTCGCTGCTGGTGGCGCGGGAGAAGTGCGAATGGATATGAAAGTCAGCGATATTTTTCATTGTTTGTTCCTTTGTATAAGTTTTGTGGGGTCCAGGGGCGATTTTTTAAAAGAGCCCCTGGCTGCCGGAGGCATCTTTACATATGCATCTTTAGTTTGGCGGTACAAAGGGTTAAGAATAATTACGTAATTATCTAATGGCATTATATTATAGTATCAAATTGTACCGGAAAAAGCAAGATAAGGAAAATGGGTAGGAATAACTGTTAATAATCAATTGTTAAGACTGAAATAGACCTGCTCCTTACTGTATCGGGAATTCACTGAGCCTGTTTTTCCAGTATCCTGGTTTTCGTGAGCAATGCGCAATTGCTACAATCCAAATGCAGTCCTGTAAATCAAGATAATAGATATAAAAAGGAAAGCGGCTAAGTAAAAATTTGCGAGTCCCGTATTTATATTTGGGCCAGCGTGAAGGAGCATCATAGATTTGAGATATTCCATAAGACACTTCCTCCTCGAAATCCAATCCAAGTCCCGGGAGGCATTCCTGGTAAAATGCTATGCTATTATCAAATTCCTTTTCGGCCTGGGGATGGAAAAGAATAGGAATCAATGGTATTTTTCCTCAAGTTTGGCGAAAACTTCTTCTGCCGGAATACCTTTTACCCTACCTTGACGAATATCCTCAACCCGTTTTTTCAACTCAATATCCCAGGCAGGATACAAGTCGTTTCGATCTTCGTCAATGCTGGCAATAATCACGTGAGCGAGTTCCGCCCGTTCTTGCACCGAAAGCGCCAATGCTGAGTCGGCTATTTGTTTAAATGTCGTTGTCATGCCTAAATATGTAACACAAAAAGAGGAATATTTCAAGCCTTCCTCCATTGGAATTTTAATTTACCTTCTTCCGCTCTTCTATCTTTTCTTCATCATTCATCATTCCATTTTTCCTATTCCTCTCACCTTCTTACTTTCTTTGTGTGTCTTCGCGTTCTTCGCGGCTCAAATAAAACATCCTGTGAACTTAGGCAATCTTTTTTTCTTGCACACTATTTGTCTTTATGTTAAACTAAAATATGGAGAATATGGAGAACATCAAAGAGCAGGCATTTGACCACTGTTTGCGGCCGGGTTTACCCAGGCTATCATCGGGCAACTGGTTTCGCAGCGGGCCTCGTTCAACCTGAATGGCGACCCTCCCCGGAACCGTCCAAAACTGGTCCCAAACCTGGAAAGCCCTGCAATCTCAACTGGAAACCGCTACCGCATTTACTTTATCGCCAGGTTACAATTCACTATCATTTTCACCAACCCAGGGCAGGTTAATTCAAAAAAAATTTTTTATTTGAAATTTATTTGACTTTTAAAATCACTTCTGCTATATTCTTCTCTTAAATACGATGCTAGATTATTCACAATGAATAATAGATTAAAGTTAAATTGAAAAGGAGAATACAATGATTTTAACGAGAAAAGAAATTGAAGAATTGATCGGTGAGTCGGATATCATGATCGCGGCTTCACTAAACAATCAACGGATAAAGACCTACCTCTTGAATTACAATTATGATGAGGCGCGCGTCAGCCCAGGCGTGGGAATCTTGAAAAACGCCAAAGAGTATTACCAGAAACACATCGTCGAAGGGGGTAAACAACTGGTAGCCACAACAGCCCTGGAAGAAGCCATCGAAGAAGCTAAACCCATCTATTATGAACACCTTACCATCGGACGCCTGATCCTCAAAAACGAACCGGAAAAAATGGTTTCCTATTCCATGGTGGGAGAAAGGAAACAGGATTTCAACGGCTGGGTTCAACAGGGGGAGGCTTTTTATAGTTCCGTTCTCGACGATGAGGATATGCGGACCAATTATGCGGGTTACGGCGTTACCCCGGAAAAACTGCAAACGGGTGTGACTGCTATCGCCAAAGTGCGTCAATGCAAAATTGACCAGGAAGACGCGAAGTCTAATTCCCAGTTGTCCACTGAAGTGAGAAATAATGCGGTCATGATTTTGGCGGATTGGATCCATGATTTAAGAACGATTCTTAAACTGGCCCTCGCCCCTGAACCCCAACTGCTGGAAAGCGCCGGCATCCTGGCACGCTCCAAATAAGTTTTTCCTTCTATTTCACTACAATCCCTACGGCCTCAAGCATCTGGGATTTCCCCATGGCCAGGCGCAAGATGGTAAAGAATTTACTCATCCAATGGTCCAGTTCTTTAATGACGGATTTTCTTTCGCGGGTAATTTCCATGGCCTGGCCGGCTTTCTTTTCCTGGTTGGCCATGGCTTTTTCCAGTTTGGCCAAAAGGGTCTTTTCCTCGTTCAGACGTTTGGCCGTGACGCCGTAACCGGAAAACTGGCGGAGAATTTCCGGGTCAGCCAGGGCATTGGTATAAAACTGCCGGGCCTGTTCCAGCCACTGGGGCAATAACTGTTTGCGGGGGCCATCCATGGCCAACACCCGCCGTTGGGGTTCCTGGTCCTGGAAAAGTATCCGGGCAATACGGCGGGTTTTGCCGTATACCGCTTTAATTTCCTTGCGGGCGGCATATAATTCATTGGTTGCCAGCATTCGTTCCGACTGGGCCTTATTCCAACGAAGGGTGAGTTGTTTGATGCGGACAATGATCCGGTCTCCCTGGCCGAGCCGGTTCTCATCGTACTTGTATGTGGCTATCCGTTCCATGATAACCTGGTTCTTCCGGGTATTTGCCAGGGCGATTTCGCTGACGCCCATTTTCCGGTCCAACGGCAGCTTATAAAAGTTCATGTTTTCCTCCTTGTTATTCACCAGGATTTCTTAGTCTACCATGGATTTATCGAAAAGTCAATTGGAAATATGAGTTTATAAATAGGAAACGCTCCTTTATCATTTGGAATTATAACTTCATCTAATGGAAATACGATTTTATCAACAGGAATCGGAATTTTAACAAATGGAAATATGGTTTTTCATATTGGAATTGCCATTATATCATATGGAAATACAATTTTAACAAGTGATCAAATGGCATTTCCATATGATAAAATCGTATTTCCTATTGATTAAATTCCACTTCCATATTATAAAATTGTAATTCCACTTGATAAAATTGTATTTCCTATTTTTAAAATAGTATTTCCACTAGTTAGAGAGATAATTGCAGTCTTTGTGGAGATGATTTCTATAAGTTGAATGGTATTTCCTGGGACTTTGATCGTGTGGATGTCGTCATGTGG
>JAUPLE010000746.1 GCA_030837085.1 Acidobacteriota bacterium
CCTCCCAATTGAAAAAAATTATCATCGGTCCCTATCAATGTTTGCAATTGAGACGCATGTAATTCGTCCCTGCCGAGAACCTCAGACCATATCTCCAACAATTACGTTTCAATCTCATTCCGCGGCGCAGTATAGCTTTCGCCGGCTTTCATCCCCGGTTTCGGCAGTGCTATTCGGTCTAACTTCCCATTAGGGGTCAGAGGTATTTTCTCAAGCCGCACAAAATAAGAAGGTATCATATAATCCGGTATCCCTACCGATAGGAATTCCCGTAATTCCAATATCCCATATTCTCTATTGGAAACGACATAAGCACATAAATATTTATCTCCTCTCCCTTCCTCTTGCATCACCACCACTAACTCTTTTATACCCGTATGTTTCGATAACCGGTGCTCTATTTCTCCCAATTCAACCCGGAAACCCCTGATTTTTACCTGATGGTCAATGCGCCCCAGGTAATTGATGTCACCATTCGCTAAAAACCGGGCAAGGTCGCCGGACCGGTAAATTGGTGATAAGTGAGTAGTGAGTGGTGAATGGTAAATAAATTTTTCCGCAGTTAATTCGGGTCGGTTTAAATACCCCCTTGCGCCGCCGTCGCCGCCGACGCATATCTCTCCCGTGACCCCTACGGGAACCGGTTTTAAATACCTATCCAATATATAGACTCTTAATGTCGGGATCGGTTTACCGATGTTGCCGGTATTTAATTCGACATCCTCTTGGGTTATCTCTTTATAGGTCACATGGACGGTGGTCTCCGTAATGCCGAACATGTTGATAAGCCTAGTATGGGGATACTTTTCCAGCCACTCTTTCAATTTCAAGGGATTCAATGCTTCTCCGCCAAAGATGACATATTTAATATATAAATTTTTTGTCTGTCGATGAGGGCTTAAGGCTTCATTTATCAAATTATAAAAAGCCGAAGGGGTTTGATTTAAAACGGTAACGGCCTCTCTAGTTAAGAGTTCTAGGAATCCGGCCGTATCCCTGGCCACCATTTTGGGCACTATAAGCAATTTTCCTCCGTACAACAATGCGCCGTACATCTCCCATACAGAGAAATCAAAACAAAAGGAATGAAATAGGGTCCAGACATCGCGGTTCGAAAAATCGAATTGGAATTTATCATTAAACAGTAGTCGGACAACATTTCGATGTTCGATCAGCGATCCTTTCGACTGGCCCGTGGTACCGGAAGTGTAGATGACGTAGGCAAGGTTACTAGAATGATGAACGCTGAATGATGAATGATGAGAAGAAAGCTGATTTGAATGATGAATGAATTCTAAAAGAATTTTCTCACCTTCCCACCTTCCAACCGTCTCACCTTCTTTAGCGTTGGTGGTAACCAAAAATTTCGCTCCACTGTCTTTCAGCATATAATCGATTCGTTCCTGTGGGTAAGCCGGGTCAATGGGCAAATACGCTCCACCGGATTTTAATATGCCCAGTATTCCGATAATCATTTCAACGGAACGTTCCCCCATAATGCCTACAATGGTGTCCGCCCGGACACCTTTTTCAATCATAAACCCAGCCAGGCGATTGGATAGCTCATTCAATTGGCGGTAGGTTAGTCTGACCGGTCTGACTGGTCTGACATGTCCGACATCTCCGACAAGTCCGACATGATCCGGCGTCTTTTCTACCTGTTCTTCAAATAATCGGTGGATGGTTTTGTCGCGCGGATATTCCGACGCGGTATCGTTAAATTCATGCAAAAGACGATTGATTTCCTCCTCTCCCAGCATGGACAGCTTTGAAATAGATATTCCCGGGTGACTGACGGCTTCTTCCAGCAGGCGGTTATGATGAATATTCATCCTCTCCATGGTTTCGCCGTCGAATATATCGATATTGTATTCCCATTCCACCAGGGTTTCGCTGCTATTCATTTCAAGCGGCGGAACCACTACCACATTGATATCGAATTTGGCCGACCGATTATGCGTCGGCAAAAGTTCCAATTCCAGGCCGGGCAATCGCAATTGTTCGCCGGGCGTGTCCATGAAACTGAATAATACCTGGAACAAAGGGGTATAACTCAAATTCCTCTCCGGTTGCATCAATTCCACGATATTTCCAAAAGGTGTATCCTGGTTTTGATAGGCTTCAAGGCAAGTCTCTTTTACCCGGTTTAAATACTGTGTAAAAGTTAGTTCTCCCACTGTATGCGTGCGAAGCGGAAGTGTATTAATCACCATCCCCAGCATGCCTTCCATTTCTTTATAACCCCGGTTGGCGATTCCTGTGCCAACGCATATATCTTCTTCGCCGGTATACCGGTATAAAAGAGTTTTGAACACCGCCAACATGATCATAAATAACGTGACGCCATTCTTCCGGCTGAATTCTTTCAATTGATCGGACAGGATGGAAGAGAGATGAAACTCCACTAACTCTCCCTGCCCGCTCATTACCGGCGGCCTGGGGCGGTCCCCGGGTAGTTCCAGAACCGGGATCAAACCGGACAGCTTTTCCTGCCAGTAATCCAGGTAGCCCTTCAAGCGTTCTCCCTGTAAGTGCGATCTCTGCCAGATGGCATAATCGGCGTATTGAATGGGCAGTTCCGGCAAGTTGTGTTGCTTACCTTCGGAATAAGCGGTGAATATGGCAATAAACTCGTTTAACAATACTCCCTGGGTCCAACCGTCATGGATTAAATGATGCTCGGTCAATACCAAAAGATGTTCTTCTTCTTTGAACCGTAACAACGTGACGCGCAGGAGGGGGCCTTTTTCAAAATCGAAAGTCTTCCGTCCTTCTTCCTTTAGCCAATCCGCCACCTCCTCACGGTTCAACCGCATAATCGGGATATTGAAATAATAGGGCTGCCGCACCTGCTGCACCGGTATGCCATCTTTGGTCACAAATACGGTTCGCAATATTTCATGACGGCGTATTATTTCAGTAAACGTTTGTTCCAGTAATTTTATTTCCAGTTTCCCCATAACACGGATGACACGGGGTACAAAATACGCGGTATTCTCCGAATCGAGGTTTTGTAAAAAC
Organism: Acidobacteriota bacterium; assembly: GCA_030837085.1. Taxonomy (GTDB): domain Bacteria; phylum Acidobacteriota; class Aminicenantia; order UBA2199; family UBA2199; genus JAKAGC01. Next base: position 3,022 of record JAUPLE010000746.1, read on the forward strand.
CACAACCGTTCCTGGGAAAAAGAAAGTGGAATATCTCCATCGCGGGGCGCTTTGGGGATGGCAAATAACCGGCATTCCAGTTTCTCAATTTCTTCCGCCAATGCTTTTATAAAAGGCCGCTCAAAAAATTTTCGCAAAGGAATCTCTACCTGTATTTCCTCACGAATACGGGCAATGCAACGGTTCACCAGGATCGAATCACCCCCCAGGTTGAAAAAATCATCCGCTGTACCGATTCGTTCACGCTGTAGTAATTCCTGCCAGATTGTGACCAATTGGTATTCGATTTCCCTTATGGGCGGAACATATTCCACGCCGGTATCCAGGCCATATTCGGTGGGTTTGGGCAGTGCTTTTATGTTAATTTTGCCCCCGGCACCGATGGGCATTTGTTCCACCTGGACAAAATAGGCTGGAATCATATAAGCGGGCATATCCCGCGATAAAAACTCTCTCATTTCTTTTATATTCTTTTCCTTCCGGGCGGTAAAATAAGCGCAAAGCCATTGTTCCTTGATACATATCACTGAAACTTCTTTAATATCTTCATGGGCCAGCAGCCGTGTTTCGATTTCCCCCAGTTCGATGCGATAGCCACGGATTTTGACTTGCCGGTCTTTTCTACCTATGAATTCGATACTGCCATCCGGGAGCCATTTTCCCAGGTCACCGGTACGGTAAAGTGGTGAGTGGTGATTGGTAATTGGTGGAGTGGTAGAATCTGACCTCTTTTCAGTCCGTGTTTGTCCGTGTTCGTCCGTGGCTCCCCTTTTCATTCGTGTTAATTCGCGTAATTCGTGGGCAACAAATTTTTCACAGGTTAATTCAGGGCGGTTTAAATAGCCGGACGTTACGCCCACTCCGTCGATACAGATTTCGCCCATGACTCCCGGCGGTAACAACCGCAAATAATTGTCAAAAATATATACCCGGTAATTGGAAATAGGTTTTCCTATCGGGATACATGTCCCTTCAGTCCCGGTGAGCCGGTGATACGCAGCGCATACGGTGGTTTCCGTGGGGCCATACGTGTTATATACGGCAGCGGTTTTCAACAGGTTGGTGACGTACTCCCCTTTTAATACGTCCCCGCCGCTGATGACAATACGGACGGTTTTTAACGGATTGGGTTTCCCGGTTTCCATCCAGCCGTTCAATTCATTTAATAATAAAGGGGCGCAGTCGATGACGGTTATCTGTTGGCAGGCAATAAAATGAACCAGGCGCGCGGTATCACGAATCACATGATGGGGCGGTATGGCCAGGGTTCCACCAGCCAATATACAGGGATATACTTCTTCCACGAATAAATCGAAGGTAAATGACGCTTGTTGGAGCACCACATCGGTCTCTTTGAGTTTAAACTCTTCCTGGAACGTCCGGATATAGTCCATGAGGTTTTTATGCCTCACCATGACGCCCTTGGGTTTCCCGGTGGAGCCGGAAGTATAGATGAGGTAAGCGAGGTGACTTGAATGATGAACGATGAATGATGAATGATGAAATGAAAGATGATTTTCCATGGAACAGGCATGCCAGTTCCCTACCATAATTTGCGCCCCGCTGTCTTTCAACATATAATCGATCCGTTCTTGTGGGTATTCCGGATCTATGGGCAGGTACGCCCCTCCGGCTTTTAATATGCCAAAAATGCCGATGATCATCTCAATGGAACGGTCCATCATAATGGCTTCAATCGTGTCCGGTAGAACGCCCTTTTCAATTAACAACCCGGCCAATTTGTCGGATTGTTCGTTTAATTGGCGATAGGTTAAATTGACCGGGCAGACACGGGGGCCTGCCCCTACATTATTATTGTCCGTGTTTGTCCTTGTTGTGGAAGCGTGTCCGTGGCCAATAACGGCAATACAATCCGGAAATTTGGCGGCAGAGATTTCAAAATAATCAATCACGGTTTTTTCTTCATTAAATACTACAGCAGGTTTGTTGAATTCCTCCAGGATTTGTCTCTTTTCATCTTCGGTAATAATCTCTATTTCCCCCAATCGAATCCCCGGGTTAAATAGGATTTCCCGGAGGGTATTTAAAAAATGCCTCACAAACCGTTCCATGGTCTGTTTTTTAAATAAAGCGGTGCAATATTCCAGTTCAAAGTTTATTTTCCCATAGCGTTCGACTGCCTCCAGCGTCATATCCACTTTAGATATTTTTATGTCCAACTCATAAGGAATAACGTTTACGCCCTCCAATTCAAAATTTGTGCCCGGCTGATTCAACACATTTAACATCACATCGAACAACGGGTTACGACTCAAATCATGGGTGGGTGACAGGTGCTTAATCAAAAGGCTAAACGGGTAATCCTGGTTTTCATGGGCACTTAACGTGCTGCTCTTAACCTCATGCAAAAATTTCGTAAATGGTTTGCCTGCCGCCGGTCGATTCCGGATGGCCATGGTTTCAAGGAAAAATCCCACCGTGGTTTCCACGTCCAGGTGATTTCTCCCGGCGATGGGAGTACCCACAATGATATCTTCCCGGTCGCAGTACCAACCCAGCACGATATTCAAGATCGACAGCAATACCATGTACAACGTGGCCCCCGTCTCTTTCAGCAAATGATGCAGCCGCCCGGCTAAAACGTCATCCTTTTCAAATGAAATTCGCTCACCCGCGAAACTCTGCATCAGGGGCCGGGGAAAATCATTGGGCAAATTCAAAACCGGCAGCTCCCCCGATAGATGATCCAACCAGTACTCTTCTTGTTTACTCAATTTCCCTTCCGCTATCCGTCGATTCTGCCATTGAGAAAAATCTTTATATTGTATCTTTAACGGCGGCAGGTCTTCTCCCCTATAAAGGCGCGACAGTTCCCCTGCCAAAACAGCCGACGAGGTTCCGTCCGTGATAATATGATGCATATCCACCACCAGGATATGTTGCCCGGCCCCAACTTCTAGTAATCCCACCCGCATTAACGGCGCTTTCGACAAATCGAAAGGACGAATGAAAGAGCGAATAGAATGATGCGGTATACTCATGAATGATGAGTGATGAATTTTAACATCTTTATCATCTGTGTAATCAGTGTAATCTGTGGACGAGTTTTTATATTCGATTTCAAATTCCACTTCATCATGAATCCACTGCACCGTCTCTCCGTTCCGCAGCTCAAACGAAGTACGCAGCGTCTCATGTCTCCGGATCAATCCCTTAAACGATTCCTCCAATTGCTCTTTATCAATGGGACCATCCAACATCAGACTCCACGGGCCATTGTATGCCGTACTCCCCGGGTTTAATTGCTGAAGCATATAAAATCGCATCTGCCCGGGGGATACATCATAATAGTCTTTCTCTTCTACCGCTGGGATGGGAACATATTCCTGTTTCAGCGCTGCCCGGATATACCCCGCCATACTCCGTATGGTGGGACTGTTGAAAATCTTTTCAAGGGGAATTTTTACTTCAAAAATTCGATGAAGCCGAGACACCAACCGTGACGCCTTTAACGAATGCCCCCCAAAATCGAAAAAATTGTGATCTATGCCGATGACACCACGGTCTATATTCAATACTTCCGACCATATTTCCACCAATTTTTCTTCCACTTCGTCGCGGGGGGCCATATAGGCCGTTTCCACCCCCGGTTCCCCTTCCCGAACCGCGCGAATATGCTCTAAAAATGTTTCTCTCTCTCCTTCCGCCCATACGTCTATTTCCGACACCGCTTTCCCCGGATGGGTTACCATTTCTTCAACGATGGAGACAAGTTGATCGAACAAACGGGAAATAACGTTTCGGTCAAATAGATCGCTATTGTAGGTAATATTTAATTCGATGCTGTCTAAGGTGGTGATAATGACGGTCAAATCATAAAGGGTCCTTTCGACAATGGAAAAGGAATGAAGGGACAGCGGCGCGGTATCCTGCAATGTTAAGCTGTCCAGGGGATAATTTTCAAAAACCACCACTAGATCGAAAAGGTTCTCCCGGCGTTGTTTAGCGAGGATTTCTCTTACCGGGAGGGGAGAGCTATTCTCGAATTCCGACCATTGCCGGATCAGGTCATGCATCCGGGATAGAAAAGAAGATACCATCTCACCGGGAAGGGTTTGGATTCGCAGCGGCAGGGTGTTGATAAATAAGCCGACAATGCTTTCTATTCCATTTATCGCCGCGCTTGCGCTTCGGCCCGATACCGTGGCATCAAAAATGATATCACTGACAGAATGATACTTTTGCAGTAAAACACCCCATGCACCATATAACAATGAGGCAGTAGTGATTTTATTATTTTTAATAAAACGACCCAGCTTATTTTCCAGTTCACCGGGAAATTGAAAACGAACATTGGCCGTGTTCCACGCTTCCCTGGTTTTTTTTCTCTTCCCGGCAGGGGGCCCGTAAGGATTGGTCCCAGTTTCCTTTAGATAATTCCCCCAGAATTTGTCCTGTTCTGCATTATCCTGCCGCTGGAGCCACCTGACAAACTCTTTGAATTCCGGCTTGACCGGCGGCGTGAAAACCTCGCCCTGGCTTAACCGGATGTAAGCCATAAAGAATTCCTTTAAAATGATCCCATTACTCCACCCGTCATATATTATATGGTGGTTGCTGACGACCATTTCGTATTGCTTTTCATCCAGCTTGCATAATATGACCCGGAAAGGAACCCGGGTTAAATCAAATCCTTCGTCCCTATCCCTGGTTTTGATTTCTTCCAGGGCCGTTTTCTTCGGGCCGCTGTCTTTATCCGACATATCATAAAAGACCACATTGCATTTATGTTCTTTCAAAATGATCTGCGAAGGTTTTTCCACCTTTTCCCAGCGGAATACCGTTCGTAACATCGCATTGGTTTCGACGACGGCATTCCAGGCCTTTTCAAAATGCCGCACATCGATTTCCCCGGATATTTCCAGGCTTAATTGCTCAAAATAAAGTTCGCTCTGTGGATCCTGTAAATAGTGAAAAAGCATCCCCTCCTGCACGGGGGTTAATGCAAGGATGTTAGCGATACGTTTGGGATTTAAATCTTTCATGATATATCTCTAATATTAACGATATATATTCCTGTCTCGAA
>JAUPLE010000747.1 GCA_030837085.1 Acidobacteriota bacterium
ACAGCGTTTAGCAGTTTGCAAAAGGTTTCCCCGAACCGGAGTAACTGATCTTGGGTTACCGGCGCCATGGCCGGGGAGTTTTCTCCTTTTCTGCGAAACTCCAGCATATAATCCAGCACATCATCCATCAGGATATTTTCTACTTCGGAAAAGTCAAATTCGCTTTTGTCTTCCGGATAGGGTAAATTATCGATATCATTTTTAAGGATCGATGTCGCTCTCCCGATCATATACTGTCCGCTGAACACAGCAGGATGAAAAAGGTAAGCCCTGTTACCTCGGATTCTATTTTCAATTTGTTTTAATTCTTCTATATCTTCTCTTGGGGCATGAATTCCAATGATCTTATCCATAAAAGAAAGGTCGTCTTCAACAAAAGCAATGGGGATAGAGTTTGCGTCGGCCATTTCTTTGATTAACAAATGGGGGCCTTTAAAAATAGCCCTATTTTCTTCCCTGGGTCGGAGAAAAAATTTTTCTTTTAAAGTATAAATTTTTGATTCATCGATGCCTTTCTCGGTAAGGGCTTCAGTAGGAAGTGTTTTTGCACCGGTGAGATGATCGGCTTTTTTATATTTTTTTTGGAGGCCATTCAATTCTTTCATCTCTTCATTAGTGAGTTGTTCAACTCTATCAGTTAGGACCTGCATACGTGCGATTTCATTTTTATTCCCTATAATGAACCCCTCGGCAACGACCCAACCATTATTTTTTATCTTCTCTTCCAGGTAATTTCCCAATGTCCTGAATGTGGCAAGTCGTGAGACCATGCCATGAAGCCTGCCGCCCCCCAAAAGGTTGGCTTTCCAGATAAGCGGGCTGTTAAGTGCGTATTTATAAGCAACCCGATGGAAGTCATAATGATCCAACTGGAAGTAGATTTTTTCCTTTGAAACTTTAGTCCTGCGAAAGGTGGCATGAAGAATCGTTTTTAAGTTGGGTTCTTCCTTCCTGGCAAATACTGCCGCCGCGGCCACATTGGCGCTGCAAAAAAGGATATCGCTCAAAGGCGTAAAATCCAATATCTGGATGACATTATACATTTGTAAGAAATGCTTTCTGAAATCGAGGGAACCGACATTATAAAGAAAAGGACCGGTAGGTACGATCAAACACAGCAGGCCGCCTTCTTTGCACATGAACGTGGATTGCTCCAGGAACAAGAGTGCTAGCTGGTTATCGGGAACCGGGGGTCTCTGCTTTTGTTGTATTGTTTCGATATATTCTGCATCCTCGGTATCGAAACTCGATTTAAACGGCGGGTTGCCGATAACCAGGTCAAATTGGGCCTCCATCTTCCCGTGACGTAGCAAATGGAAAAAGTTTTTTTCAAAGAGATTCCCGGATTGTTCCAGGTTATCGAATTTAAGGCTCTCCCAGATTTCTTTGGGGGAGAGTTCATCCAGCAAAACAAGACTAAGACTGAAAATAGTTAATCGTACGGCTTCAGACTCGATATCGACGCCGTAGATATTTTCTTTGAGTAATTTTTTCAATGTTGCCAGTCCCGGCTTTTTCCAATCGTTACGAATACGCCACCAGTCGATAATCCGTTGATATGCGGCTACCAGGAAAACACCGGAACCGCACGCCGGGTCGAGAACTTTGAAATTCTCCCGCGGGGATTCCAGGGGCATGGACTCGTCGATCAGGAAATGAACCAGGTAAGGGGGGGTATAAACCACCCCTTTTTTATTTCCCTTGCCCAGGAATTCTTCATAAATATTGCTTATCAACTCTATGGGCAGGTCGTTAAAAGAGTAGAGGGGCCACAATGTTCTTTGTCCGCCGGTTTCGCTTCTTGCCTCGGAAAATAACGCCAACGGCCTCAGGTCGGTTTGCTCCAGCAGCGCCCTCTCTTTTTCGTCTTCCCACTGGAAGATTTCGCCATTAAAATGTTTGCTGAGATAATCGAATAAACGCAGGCAAGCGCCCTTCTCTTTTAAAATATCGGTAAAATTTTGTGCACCCGCCGAAAACCGGTGAAAAAAATCTACGGGAAAGACTTTATTGCCTCCCGGGTCGGTCCTATCTTCCAGGTATTTGAGCAGGATGGACATCACCAGGAGCTTATCTATAATCGCTTTTGGAAATTTTTTCTCTTTGATAATATGATACCGGACTTCCTGCAAATATTTAAGAAGTTTTTCATAAGAGCTGTCTTTTAGTTGAAATTCATCTCTATAGTTGGAAGTATCCCAGAAAGAGCCGTTATCTAATTTCCGGGCGGAAAACTCATTTAGTTTCCTTTTCTCCAATTGATCTTCAATGATTGCGGCCAGGTAGATGGTCTCCATGGGAGTGGAGGTTATTTTTTCAGTCTCCGGGTCGAGATTGGGACTCTTTAAACAGTTGAAGATTTTGATTTCGGTTCGAGTAAAGATGAAAAACATCGGCGTCTGCCCGGAATTCCACAGCTTCCGGTGCAATTCCCCGATATCGTCGTCATCGGCTTCTGTCTCTTTGGCCGTAAAATCATAGATGTAAACCTGGGGAATAGATGTCAGGCGGTTTTCAAATCTCCTGAAATAGATGGCGTCGGCTTTGTATTTGCGGGCTTTTTCCAGGGCTAGACGTTCGTAGTTATTGCATGAAAGTGAAAGAGAATCGGTAAAGACCAATCCAGAGGATTCTTGAAATTCGTGCGATTCGTGCGTTTCGATATCAAGCATATCAAGTTGCTCGAGTCCATATCTAAACTGTTCCGTCAACTGCTTGCTCACTTTATACTCCACTGGATTATTTCGTGAATGCCATTATTATATACAAAATATTACTTTTTGCAAGCACGAGTTTCATTATCTTGTGAGGGACAGCATAACCCTTCCGTTCCAACTTTTTCGAGTCTTCCGCACTTCCTCGCATCCTTTTCTTTTCGTGGCTTCCGTGTGTTCGTGTTCCATGGACCTTTTTTTCTTAATATAGTTAGGAATACTTTTGCTTGAGCATTAACAATTATTCCTTGGTGTTTCTTTGTGCCTTCACACATGCGTGCCTTTGTGGCTAT
>JAUPLE010000748.1 GCA_030837085.1 Acidobacteriota bacterium
TCGAAATAATCGCCCGATTAATCTTGAGATTATCGGGGATCACATTGATAAACTGGGCATATCGATGAGCCGGGAAGAACCTCTTTTAAAAAGTTCATACCTTGAATGGGAACCCAGAACGGGAGCGTTAACCGTAAAATTAACGGGGCAGGAAAAAGAACCGATCCGCCTGCCGCTTGATATCCGGATGTTCGAAAGCCTCAGGTCGGCAGCCATGGGGAACCAATCGAAACAGCAATTGGGAGAACTTGCCCATGTAATCGATGATTTCCGCGAAGTACTTTTTTATCGATTATTAAAAAGTAATACACACGCAGCAAGCTCCAAATTTCTTGTAAACCACCTGGAAAAATTTCAATCCTTCCAGGTAACGGAGTTGAAAACACAATTGCGAATACAGGGAGTGAAAAAATGAGCCCCGATAATTTAAAATCCCTTTTAGATATTAGTGAGGAGTTTGGCTTGCAAAGGGAGGTCGATTCTGTCGTCGTCCTGTCAGGGTTTCTCAGACAACTCTGGGAAAAAGAGCATCAGCCCCAGGAATCCTTAAAAGAAACACTATCCGACTTTTTACGGGATGAATATAGCACTGCGGATATCGAAAACCATATCGTTTTTAAGATGGATGATAATAAAAAGAATATTATAAATAGTATACAGGAATTTCTTCGCCAGGTTCTTTTGATTAATCCCACTATTGAATCGAGCGGCAGCGACGACCCCCAAAAAAAACCGAAACAGCCCAGTTATTTTCCGATTTACCATCGATTTTTAGCAAAAATGTCTTCCCAGCGCAGGTTAGGACAAACTCTTGGTATTCTCTTAGATTCTGCCTTGAAAGATAAAAAATCCGATTCCCTGGAAAAAATTCGTAGAGGAGTGACCCAATTGGGGAATCGCCGGGAAGCAGAAGAAAATTTTGTCGATATCCTTTTTATGGATCCGGTAAAAAAGAAGGAGACAGGCAGTAAAAGCCAGGGAAGCGATGACCGCGTTACGACTCCTCCAAATAAAAATAGAGATTATGCGTCATTGTTCATCCAGATGGGAGAAGATTTAGCGAACTTATTTAATCTTGATACAAATGTCCTGTCAAAATCACGCATGTTCTTGTACCTTGAACGGTTCGTTAATCTTTATGCCCTTCTCTATTATTTGCAGATTATCGGCAGTCGGATCGACGAAAAAGGAAAGCTAATCCCCCCGGGTCAACAGCCCTTAATTTTACCCATTTGCTCGAACGAAATGGGAAATAGTTATTACAGGTATAGTGAAGAGTGCTGCCAGATTTATCGAATGCAAGCAGAATCCTTCTGGCGGAAATACATACTCGATAGGGTGAGCGATAATGTCCGTGAATTAAAATGCTCCAAATTAGATGCAGAAAAAATCCTTAATCACTTTCTAGAACCCGATCGAATATGGCCGATTTTTCGTGTTAGTGATAAAAAAATAAAAACAACAGGCAAAAAGGTAATTGAAGATCTCGAGAAAGTAATGAAGGAAAAAATAGATTTATTAAAAAATAGTTCTATGTCACCTGTTGAAATTTTTACGGAGGCTTTTTTACAGTACAATTTGATGGGACAACGAACCCTGGCACGTATTCGCTGGATTTTTAACCGCCAGGGAAGGGGGGCCGGGCTGGTATCCCTGGGTCTTAATAAAATTGCTCATTTCCAGCTTAAACCCGAACTGTTGGAATTATTGGTGATCATTTTTTCCAGTCGCTGTAAAGGCAATCCAGCCCAATTATCCTTGCGGAATTTTATCCATGACATTCGCCGATACTACGGTATTGTCCTGGGCCCCTCGGAAGGCCTTGAAAATGCCCTGGAGAAACAGGGGTTACCGGTCCCCCCCCGCTATCTCCTGGAAGACAACCTGGACAATTTGACCCGGATGCTGCGTAATCTTAATATGCTGAAGAGCCGGAGTGACACCGCAAAATACATAACATCGCCCTTTCCCTGGCTTAAGGAGAACAATGAATAGTATAACGAATACAGCCGACTCCCTCCAGGAAAAAGTTAATACCCTGCTGGCAACCGTGTTGAAGGATATCCTGGATGAGCATAAAAACCTGGTTGAGAAAGGCAAAACCATGCTTTGCCTGGAAGGATTATCCCGGGAAGTTTACTCCCAATTAAAACTATTATTCCCCAATGATGCAGATATCTTTTGGGCCAACGATGTGGCTGGCGATGAACTGGTTCGACATCGAAACGATGCTGATTCCTCGAAACCCATGGTGATATTCATTGATTCCTATTTTCCCGAATCTCAATCCCTTGCCCATCTAAATCGTATTTCGGACCTAGACCTGATGCGTGAAGAGCGATGGCGGAATAGGCTGATAGATGTGGCCTTTCCCGGTGGAACGGAAAATAAAACAACAATTGAATCGGTAATCGGTGCGATTGCCGATATTCTAACTCCTACGATATGCCAATTATGTGAATATATACTGGAAGTTGAGAGATTGGTCCAGGGGGGGCAGAATGTCGCTGAAAGCCTGGGAAAATCGCTCTGGAAAGTGAAATTATTTTCGCATGAAAAATTAGCGAAAAAATTTCAAAATGAAAATGTAGACGAATTGCGGAAGACATTAAAAAAAAATCAAACCTATGCAAGCGCTGTATATAGAACCCGTTTTACATCGGAACGGATTTATCGGTCCAAATTAGATGGTGACTCGAAAAATATTCTCTTCAACTATTCGAAAGGTATTGATATTGAAGAATGCTATAAAAAAATTGCTTTTGAAGAAATCAGGCGTTTATTTGCAAAGGGACGCCGTTTTAGTGATAGTGAAAATGATGAGGATGGGGAGGCAGACAGCGAGGAAAAGATTCCTTTACAGAAATCGTCGAAAGAAGCGGTATCGAAAATATTAGAAAAAATAGTTGGCCTGGCGGATAATTATGAAGAAGAATTGGATATTCAATTCGGATATCAAAATCAAATTCGCCTTTCCATATCACCCCTGGATTCCCAAAATCTTTTCAACGTTCATCCCGGCTTCAGAAAGTGGGAGGTAGCCTCTCCCGAATCTTCACAGGATGATGACGACGATGAAACCGATAATGTTATAGCTGTTCCCGTCAGGGTAAAGCAAAATTCCCGGAAAAAAAATATTAATTTTTCTTTTCGCCCACCAGCATTGATATTTGAGAATACTAAAAGTGTTCGTGTTGAATGGGTGAATGTATCTGCCGGGTTAACGAAAGTAGAAAAAAATGACCTGGTGGATGAGCTAATCAGACTGGTAAATGAGTTTATTAAGCAGCAAGCGAAAATTAATGAAGGTTTAAAGCGAGGCGGTGGGATAACCCTGCATCTGGATGTTGAGGCATACCTTCGCTCTTACCTGGATTTATTCAGCTTCACCTGGGCCAATACCCGTAAATTGGCCAGGAAACCATGGTTTCAAAAATTCCGAAAGGATTTATTTCGGCTTGGCCTTCAAAAGGATGATAAACGGGGAAATATACAAATACGTTCTACCCACCCATTTAAATTGTTTACCCAACGAATTACCGAAGCGTT
>JAUPLE010000749.1 GCA_030837085.1 Acidobacteriota bacterium
CCCCGGTGGTAAGGTGGGTAAGCCTGGAGCCAGGTGAGGCGGGCGGTGTGATAAGTGGAATAGGGTTTGACATGTTCAAGCCATTTTTGCAAGTGTTTCAATTCCGTTTCGAAGGCTGTTAATTGTTCGCTGTCTTTCCTGCGGGCTTCCAACCAATCGCCCAGGCGTCGGCAGATGTCGATTACCCACTCTTTCGTTCCTGAAATGGGAAATTGTTCCTGGGGTGTTTCTAAAAGTTTTGGAAGGTCTTCCGGTAAAGCTGCGTTCGTTGTGTCCGGTTGTTCGGTCATATTTCCTCTTGTCCCCGGTTGCTTGTTCCTACGGGGAAATAAATTGTCTTACCAATAAAGTAAAAAAGCGGGCAACGGGGCTCGAACCCGCAACACCCAGCTTGGGAAGCTGATACTCTACCATTGAGTTATGCCCGCTTATGAATCTCTTATTTTAAAGGAATTCTTTTTTGAATTCAATAGCCTGAAGATTTTTTTTACTGCGCAGGCCCGGTTGTGTCTTGAGGATTGTCAGGTATGTGCGAAGCCGGTTTCAAGATTTCTTTATTTTGCTTATATTTAAAATAGTTTAACATCATCTCATGCAGCAGCAAAGGGTCTTGTTCCATGGCGTCCAGCATTTCCCTGACATGGGGAGACTGGTTTTCCAGGCCGGAAGTTTGTTTTTCCGGCATGATGATGGGTTGTTTCTCTTTATTGTGCATGGGTTCGCTGCCAAAAAATAACCAATCCAGGGAAATATCAAAATCGGTATGCAACCGGTATAAAGTATCCATGCCGGGGATGGAATAACCGATTTCATTCTTATAATAGTTATCCTGGTGAATTCCCAGTTTCACGGACATTTCTCTTCGAGTATATTGGTGTTCTTTTCGGATTAATGCGATCCGTTGTCCTATTGCCAATGAAAAACTTCTTGTAATTATCTTCATTTTCTTTCTCATTTTTTTGCTCCTTCAGGGTATTTTAACATAATTAGAGGAATAATACTTCTCTCATCCTGGGATTTTTTAATAAAATCCTGCGTTTTAAGAAGTTTTGACTGCGGAGCATGATCTTTTTCCTGCCGACCATGACTTTTCGACTGCGGAGGATGACTTTTCGACTGCGGAGGATGACCTTTTGCCTGCGGAATATGACCTTTTGGCTGCGGACCATGACCTTTTAGCTGCGGAGGATGACCTTTTGGCTGCGGAGGATTATATTTTTACTGCCAACCATGACCTTTTTACTGCGTAGCATGATTTATTTGCTGCTGGTTATTATACTTTATATGCGGTGTATGATTAATTTACTGCCGCTTTTTATTTTATTACTGCAAATATTACCGATAATCCTGCGATTAATGATTTTCATACTGCGATGTATGACCATTGCACTGCGAAGCAAGAACGTTTTACTGCGGAGGATGACTTTTATCCTGCGAAGGATGAATAAATGACTGCAATTTTTGTAGAAATGGCACAGTGGGGAGGGGAAAAAGGAAGAGCGAAAGCGAAAAGAAGAAGGTAAGAGGGTAAGAGGATTAGAAGGTGAGAAAAACAGCAAGAGAGGATCTTTTTTGGTTAATAGGGGATAATTGTTAATTGTCAATTGTTAACTGTTAATGGTTAATGAAGGTCGGCCATTTCCCGTAATTAGTGTTAATCGCCGTAACGAGTAATCGCCCTACGTAGCAGACTAAAAAACTCTTTCATATTTATTGTTCTTAACCTCCAATTCGGTGTTGAAATTTTCCTTGAAGGATTTCTTTGCTCTTTGTATTTCGGTTGTAAGTTTTGGATTGACCTGGGTGGATACTACATAGGCTTGCTTCCGGTCGAATTTCCTGCTGATGTATTTTTTCTCCGGATTGGAGATCACGAAGATGGAATTTGCCAATTGTTCAAATGCATCCTTGATTTTGTGGCCTTTTAATTCGATAAAATGGGCCGCGTTTTCATCTTGATCGATCAATAGGTAATCGCACTTTTTCCCGGTAATTGGCAGGCAATGATCCACTTTAATTTGTAAAATCTCTTTTTTGTTTGAATTCCGGCCGATGAACCGCGGTCCTGTTTTCTTGTTCCTGTCTGTGAGGACGATTAAGGAATCTTTTCTACATTCACCGCAGGCGCCGAAATTATATGTTTGTTTCATCAGTCTCCAGGGGAAATATCCAGCAATCGAGTGAAAGTGGAAGCGGCGACGTCTGAAACTTTATCGATGGCATCCGCATCGATCAATTTGGTTTCACTGTCTCTAATATCCCGACATTTGCCGTTTTCGACCAGGTAAACGGCAACATCATCGAAGGCCACCCATCTACACTGCTTTATGGTATCATTCAATTTTTTCATTAAGTCGATTTTTATACTGCTGCCTATTTCTCTCTTATCAAACTGTTTTTTGATATCCCGGGAAGTGTTTTCGGCCTGAATAAGATTGTTAAACGCGGTTAAAATGTAAGGGCTGTGAGTCGTGATAAAAAAGCCGGTGTTTCGTTTTAGTAAATTGTAAACACCGGCAATTACCTCTACGACCTTGTATTGAGTTTCAGGATAGATATGGGCTTCCGGCTCTTCGATAAATGTAAATGAGTAATTGGGGTATGTGGAAAGTTCCTGTAAAGCCAGGAGCATGGGTGTCAATTCTTGCTGGCCGGATGAGGAGTTCTTTAAAAGAACCGATCGATTTCCCACCGGATCTGGGGCGATCCAATCATTTGTGCCGTCAGATTTGAATTCCCCGCCTAAGACTTCGCGGCACAAACGATATAAGTCAGGATCAATTCCCACCGGGTTCATGTTATTTTGATATCTAGCTTTAATTTGCTGAAAAAAGTCTCCGAATACCGCCAGGAAAAAATCCAGGGAAGGGTATCGATGTGCAATTATAGAAAATATCTGTTTTTCGATGTGGAAGAAAATCGACCTTAAGGCGGGGATAAAATAAGTGTATCTATTCTCTCCATAAAACAAGCGGGAGAGTTCATTAAATGTCTCGACATCCCATTTTTGTCTTATCGATGGATCGATCATCGACAATTTTTTCTTATTATAAGATTTTTTGAGGTGGCTAAATCCTTTTAAAATATTATCCGAATAGGAAATTTCCATCGATTTGAAATTTTTATCTTTTTCATTTGAGATGGATATCCTATTTTCGCCGTAATAATAATCGATTTCAAAACGGTCCCGGTTAATGAGATACCCAGGAAATAGGGAATTGAAGTTTTCTTTTAATGTTGACTCGTATTTCCGTCTTTCCTGGTTGGAGATGATTGCGGGAACCATGTCAGTGATTACAGGACTTTTGAAGAAATAAATCAGTTTGGCGATCAGGCTTTTCCCGGCCGCCTGGGGGCCGATAAGGATGTTGATTTTATTAATATCGAGTTCCACATCCTCGAGGACCGAAAAATTTCTGATAACAATTTTTTCTTTCATCGTACTTATCCTTTGAAACGTTCAACAAGCTTCTATTTTACACGAATTAGGAAAACAATGCAAGAGCCAGTTTTTTTAGCCGCGAAGGTCCCGGCGACAGTAGCGAACAGGCGACACCCTTTAAACGCGAAGGACCACGAAGAAAAAAATGGATGTAATAAGAGAATTTAGAAGACCTTTGTCAAGTAGGGTTGTGCTGGATACCGGAGAGATATGTCAGGAAAGAGCTGGAAATCCTGGTAATACCGATAAATAGAGATATAAAGCTAATGCCCCGGAAGAACAATAAAGAAAAGCTTTTTGAAAAGCTATGTGGTTTATGGGAAGACAGGGCGGATTTAACCATTGAAAGCATAAGAGCCAAAGCATGGAAGCGGACCTGATATTAGTCGATACCAACATCATTATTGAAGTTTTGCGAAATAATTGTTGTTATCAAGTGAGTAAAAGGCAGACACCCAGGAAATTACTTGGAAAAATCAATTCAACCAATTTACTACATCCAAATTAGGAATTTGTCGAAAATGCCGAATATTCCGCGTAACGATTGTAGCGCGATTCGCATGTGCAATACTGGCAATTAGTATATCTGCATGGCCAATCTTTTTAAATTTTTTATCGCGGCGCAAACGATCAAATTGGTTTAATGCTGCTTCATCGAAAGGGATAACAACAATTTGGGACAATAGTTCTTCTGTAAGATGGAGCCACTGCTGTGCTCTTTTCAGTTCATTTCCAGTAGCGGCCTTAAGCAGGAAATCGAACCGCCCCTGTAACAACTCGATTTTGGTTATAACTGTAATGCAAACAGAGGAGTCCTCGATCTTTTGTAAATGATTTATAACACGCGGGTTGCCAGCATGCAAGTGAGTGAGAATATCAGTATCCAGGATATGCATTAACCCTCTTCTTCATTCTCGACTTCAACTTCAGGTCTGCCACGTTGAGCATATATTGAAGCGCGAAGTTTGTCCAGGTTTTGGTCATCTGCCAGGGCGCCCGCTTGATAGAGTAGAATATCTCTGCTATCATGACTTTCCAGCCAATGATCGATAGCCTTTTTAAGAAACCTCCAACTTTCTTCTATCCGACGGCCTGGAATTCTACCCTGACTGGCCTGTCGTTCAATAATTTTTTTGGGAACTCGCAAATACCTAGCAACCTCATCCAACGTAAGTACATCCTGTAAGATCAAACTCATATCTCATACCTCCCGGGAGGCTTTATAATAAGTTGACCACCTTCCTCATTAGGGTCAAGGACAACTTTCAAATTCATTTCAGCTCCTTATCATAATATTAGTCGAATTGCGTTTTAAAGTCAATAGGGGTTTTCCTGCCTGTCCATTTTTTTCTTTTTTCTTCGCGTGTCTTCGCGTTCCTAGCGGCTAATTGTCCGTGTTCGTCGCGACGCTTGTGTTCGTCGCGTTACTGTGGCTCTCTTTTAACAAGGTTTCCGCGATTTGGTAGGCCACCCAATAGCCGTTTTGGATGCGTTCCTCGTCTGTCAATCCGCGTTTCAGCATATCGTACTCCGGGATGCCTTTATAAAAGTCGTCCGCGGTAGTTTTAACCGGGGAATAGAGGTGGGAAATGTCGGAAACATCCAGGGCGTATTCTTTAGTTTTTTGCAGATGTTCGACTGCGGTGAGACCCAGCAGGGATTTCATGTCTTTAAATTGCAGCAGGACCTGTCCGCAGAAAAGATGGAGATCGGCCAGAACTCGACGATAACCTGATCGAAGGGCAATCTCAAACGCTTCTTTGAGGAGGGTTTCGTCCGGGGGTTTGTTTTGGGCGACATCAAAACGCACTAGAGCCAGAAGGATATCGGGTTCGATATCTACCATATTGGCTTTGCGGCAGCGGCAAATGGCTTCATGCAGGCAGTGTCCGGCGGCGGTTAATGGTTTGACAGTTGTCACTATTTCCGTTTCCACCACCCACTGAAAATACTCATCATAAAAAAGTATCTCAAACTCCAACGGGTCGATATTTTTTGCGCCTGCTGAACGGTTCATGCCGTAGCAGATGAGGACCTCTCCTAGCAGCCAGTAGGCTTGAACAAAATCACGCGGTACTGGGTATTGAGTTTTTATTGTCTCTTCTGAAAAAGTCAGTGCCTGCCGAGCCTGATGCAGCGCCTCGCGGCTGTGTTTTAAAACAAGATTCTCCATTCCCTGCTGGGCAGCGGCCAGCCGCACCTGCATTAGCGCGGACAAGGAACGGTATGCGGAAGTCACACTTAATCCCTGGTAATTATTTGTTTTTTCAAAATAAGCGGTTGATTTCGCGAATTCTTCTTCGGCATTGGCGCTGCCGTCCAATGACGGATTCAGGCTCACTCCATAAGTCGTAGCCCGGCCCTGAAAGGCCAGGAGACGCCCTAATTCCAGGTGCCCATATGTTTCATAAAACTCATCCTTGATCTCGCGGTCGAAAGCAATGTTTTTTCGCAGATGCCCGGAGGCGGTGGAGAGTTGACCAATAGACATTTGATCTCCAGCCGCATTCCCCAGACCGATAGCAAGATTCTTTTTGTTATCATCTTTTTCTTGCAATTTATTATTCAATAAATACAACGGCACGGCGTTGGTCGGCTGGCCGGAAAGGGAATACGAATTGGCCAGGTAATTCAACGTACAGGCCTGGTAGGCTGCCTCTTTAAGCAGGGACATCCGTCCGTCAATCTCCCCCCCAGGAAGAATTTCCATCAACAGTTCGATGATTAAATGATAAGCGGAAAATCGATAAAAACATGGCTTATACATTCGTCCATAGAATAGATTAAACGCCTCATCGTATTTTCCTGCTTTGGCCATATGGTGAAAGAGTTCGATCAACGGTGTTAGGTCTTCCAAGCTCACGACCTTCTGGGATTCAGGCAATGCCCGGAAGTACCGG
>JAUPLE010000750.1 GCA_030837085.1 Acidobacteriota bacterium
TCGTACATTCCATTTACAAGCGTAGCGAAACCATAATCTGAGGAACCGGATGCGTTAATTGCGCTCGTCCGGGTCTGTGGGGGTGCCAGTGGGCAACTGCTGGCACTACCCGGATCTTGAAGAGATTAAATTTTAATCGGGCAGGCACGGGGGGCCGCCGGTAACGCCCCTACAGAAGAAAAAATCAATGGTTATTCGGATAATTCGATCAAATTATGTAGGGGCGAACTCCCGTGTTCGCCCAAAATTCTTTTTAAAATTAGAATTACTGTTTCACATTCATTGACATTTGAATCTCTGCCCTGTATAATTATCCTGGGTTAGGATATCCACCTTATATTGAACTGAAAAAGGAGGGATACAAGATGATGAAAAATGATGACCGTTGCGAGCTTTTCAAAAAGATTGCTCTTACAGCCCTTGTGGCAATTATCTCAGTCACACTGGTTTTTCCGTTGCTTCTGAAATTGAGGTTCATCACAAGATTTTTCAAGACTGATAAAATAGAACCTTTTATCGGCATCACGGCTATTATACTTGTTATAGTAGTTTATTACTGGAAGGAATTTTGGCTCTTTTGGAAAAGGTACATCGAGACGAAGAGGACAGGGAATTTCCCACTGATTTCCATTGATTTTATTTTTATTTATATTTTCCTGGTCGCTATCCTGGTTTGTGTTTTTAGAAACATTGAGGGAATAGAAATTTCAAATATGTTCGGGAATTTTCTGTGTGTCCTCTTAATCCTTTTATTAATTTTTTTCTTCATATCTTTGGTATTGTCCATTAAGGGGCTTTGGGATAAAAAAAATCCGGCACGGAGGAGAAAAAAGGAGAGATATTACTGGATGAACCGATAATGCCATCTGATCCAGATAGACTACAAAGGGGAAAATTTGTAGATGATTTATCAAAAGTAATCGTAAGCCTACCGTCAGAATTAACAGGCTCTTTTACTATTGGTTTGAATGGAAGCTGGGGCGAGGGGAAAACATCGGTTATCAATCTTCTAATTAAGAAGTTAGAGAGCGATAACGTCGTAATAATCCAGTTTGATCCCTGGTACTACGGAGGTGAAGCAGCCATTCTTAATGCCTTTTATGATCAACTTGAAAAGGCTTTCTCTACAAAATTCATTTTCCCTGATATCAAAAAGAGTATTGCACGATACCTCAGGATCATTTCTACCGGGGTATCTTTTTCCGGGTTTAAATTTGATATTCATTCACCCATTCTTTCAATAGAAAAGACGAAAGAACAAATCGAAAATTATATTCAAAAAACCGGTAAGAAAGTACTTATAATCATCGATGATATCGACCGGTTGCAACCGGATGAAATGGCGCTGGTTTTTAAGCTGGTTCGAAAAAATACCAATTTCAAAAACACTATTTTCCTCTTGATTTTCGATGAATCGCTTGTAAAGAAAACCCTTGAGGAAAAAATTGGAATTGACAGGAATTTTTTAGATAAGATCATCAATCTGCCAATTCCTTTGCCAATCTTCGAAAAGGAAAGAATAAGCGAATTCTTGCGAGAAAAAATAAAAGACCTTATCACTAGAGAGAAAATTCTTGCATCTGATATTGAAATAGAGTCATTACTGGAAAAATTTCAAAATATCCATAAATCATCAGAACTATCAGTGCTTTTTAAAACATTAAGACTGGCAAAGAGATATTTGAATTCGCTGTATACCACACTCCCCTCTATAAAATCCGAAGTAAATCCTATTGATTATACAATACTTGAGATTATAAAAGTATTTGAAAAGGGTATGTATAAAAAAATTGCTGAGAATCAAGATATTTTTGCGCCCCCTGCATTAGCCCAATTATCATTAGCTTTTGTAGAAAGGTCAAACCGTACGAAAAACATCCTTGATGGGATGGCATCTACTCCAGACGGATATGCTTTTTTGTTTGAAGGTATTGGCGTTGAGCAAAAGAATACATTTGAAATGTTATTAAAATCTCTATTTCCCTGGACTTATGGGAGAAAATCATCCGGCCAAAACTTCGATTTTTCAAACATTGGAAAGAATAGAGATGAAAAGAGAATATCGCATCCCGATTGCTTCCCCAAATATTTTTTACTCCAGGCTCCATTATTGGAAATTTCAGATGAAGAAATTGAAAAAATGATTTCCGATTGGAAATCGTTGCCATCAGAGAAACAGAAAGCGTTTATAGAAAATGAAATGTTTAAAACAGACCCAAAAGGATGGGCTTCTAAATTGATGGAAAAGCTGATGGATTTTAATGAATGGATCGATTCTCCTTATTTGGCGCGGAGCCTAATAGAAGTGATATATGAGAATGCGGATGTATTTCCAAGGGGGCAAAATTCTCTTGACTTGACTAGCTCAGAATTCTCAAAGGCAGCCTCTTTTATGGTTTTTTTAATAAAATCAAAAGTGGAGAAACAATCAATAGCTGAGGTATTAGAAGACGCCCTCATGAAGACTCCCGATTTGCTCTTCTCAAGTTTTATCATCGAGATTTGGAAAAAAGAAAGTTTCCAGGGAGAACCAATATCCGATAATAATTCCATTGACCTAAAATCTTTCCAGGATAAAGTTGCTCAAAGGCTTAAAGAGTATTTTGTCGATAATAAAATTGATATTTTTGAAAAATATGTTCCTGGGTGGTTCTTTATTTTAGATCGCTGGGGAACCCACTGGGGGGAGCACAGTGGACAGTTTAACGAAATCATCCAAAATTACGTACTATCCCTGGTAAAGGATAATGCACAGAGATTATATGAGCTTTTTAATGAAATGCCAGGTATGCCTAGTTTTCCGAAAATCAAATTCGAATATTTTAAAAATTACTTAAATGTCACAAAATTTAGGGAAATTGCTCTAAAATTCAAAGATAGTGATATATTATCCCCTGGGAAAAAAGATCTAATAAACTATTTTCTGGGATCTTTCCCGGATGAACCTCAGCTTTCGCAGGAATAAAAAGGATTTGGAATCGACATGGTAGAAGGGGTACCGGTGGCTAGGCTGATGACCGCCAATTGGCCATTTCTTAGTAAGCGCTTAATATTTCACACCCATAAGGGAACCGAGTTATTTGGCATTTAGCCTAAAAGATGGATTGTTATGCTCCATTAGAAGGTGCTTCGTTCGGAACTGACTGCGGTGCTTGATCA
>JAUPLE010000751.1 GCA_030837085.1 Acidobacteriota bacterium
CCCATGCTTACACCAATGGTTGTTGGACCATGCCCGCTCATATGTCCCTGTTAACCGGTACGCTTCCTTCAAAACATGGTATTAATAGCGATTGGGCTTCTGTCCACCGTTATAAAAAATATCCAAAATTAAATGAGACAATAATAAATATCGCTGAATTCTTAAAACAGCACAATAAAGGTATAAATACAGTAAAATTTGCGGCTTTACCAAAAGAATTAGGCTTCGGTAACGGCTTCGAGAAAGACCACCGCATAGATCCTTTTGCGGATAACAATAATTTTAATAAATTAATAAAAGCGCTTGAAGAAAACAAAGAAAAGGACTTTTTCTTTTTTATCCATACCTGGATGGTACATGCCCCCTATTCCAATTGCCATTTTTTGGGCGACGAAA
Organism: Acidobacteriota bacterium; assembly: GCA_030837085.1. Classification (GTDB taxonomy): domain Bacteria; phylum Acidobacteriota; class Aminicenantia; order UBA2199; family UBA2199; genus JAKAGC01. The sequence goes on from JAUPLE010000751.1 coordinate 397, forward strand.
AAATCGCTAAGGAGCAGCGGGATTATATCAACAACTTCAGGAAAGCAACCAAAAATGAAGAACGCCTTACTCAAGCGTTCATGAATTATCTGAAAGAGATTAATCTATTCAATATTAATGATTGTATTATTTTATACGACAGCGGTATTCATTATGTGGACCGGTTCATCGGGGAAATTATAAATAAGTGCCGGCAACTGGGTATTTATGAGGACCTGATGATAATTGTTACCGCCGATCACGGCGAGCATTTCAATGAACATTCCCGCAACCGCTTCTATGACTACCATGGGAAAGACTTTTATGAAGAGTTTATCAAAGTCCCATTAATTATTAAGTATCCCCGGGAGTATAAAACAGGGAAGATCGATCGGCCGGTATCTCTCATCGACGTCTTTCCCACCGTCTTAGATTTTTTCGACATCAGGTATCCCAATTTTATCCAGGGCGAGTCGCTTCTGATACCCCATGGAAAAAGAAAAATAAAGTATATTGTCTCCGAAGCTATATCTGAGCCTGAAAGCGAGAAAAAAATGCTCAGGGTGGGGAATTTGAAATATATTATAACCATGGATAAACCCGCTGAACCCCAAAGAGTGAATTGGGATTTAATCGTCCGGCGAAAACTTTTCGATTTGGAAAACGATCCATTGGAGAAAAAAAATTTGTATAAGGATTTAAAATTCCGGGGCATATGCATTGCATTTGAAAAAATGTTTTTGAAAATCATAACGAAATCATCCGGGGTTAACCGTTCCGGCGGAGAAGTAGGCATATCCCAGGAAACTTTAGACCAAATGAAAGCATTGGGGTATCTTTAGACCTTTAAAGACTTAAAAGTGCCGGGCAAAAAGGTAGGGATACGGGACAGGCCAATTTTCATCTCAAAACAACGTAGGGGTTTGATTCATTAAACCCAAAAGGGTACGGTTTGGATTAAAAAATATTTCCTCGGTGAAGTTCTTCAAGAAAAACTTCTACCGGCAATACATCCAGGCCGCTGAAGTGATATGCTCTTGGACCGGTATAAACCCCTATCATGCGATCGACCTTGATTTGATCGCTGCTTTTTAAAGAGCGCATGGCCGATTCCCATGGTCGGCTCCATTTTTTCGCCAGGGCAATAATCCCCATTGGAGCGAAAAATCCAGGTCAAAGTTTTTGCCAAGCTCCGCATAGGAGAAAGCATCGACGTTGCGGATGAACGATGCACTTCATCCAACAGTGTTTTTCCCCACGCCCCTGGACCCAAAAAGAAAGAAAGACCGGTTGGGCGCCTCAAGTAATCGTTCAATGTAAATTTCTTCAATAATGCAATTATACATCTATTTTGTAAAAATGCAATGCAATTTTACAAGACAAATGTAATTTTGCATGACGGAAAGCTCGGCAAGGGATGGTATAATACCTTTGGGGTGTGATATATGAGTAAAAAGAGTTGATCTCGGAACTTAAAGGGTTCAATTAATAATTCCGGGGGTTGGTGCATGTTCTCGATGCAACGATGCACCGGCAAAAAAAGGATACTCCATTAGAATCAAGGAAATAGGGCCCCCTGTTTCCGATTAATTTTCCTCGACTTATGGAAAACTCCCTATCTGTTTTATCATTGAAAAAAGGTTCCCGGTGTGCGATAATGATACTTCGTTGCCGGGAAAAGCAAATATTCCAGCAACGTTGGAGGTAATTAATGAGAAACAGTATGAAAAGAAAAGACAACATTTCAATTAATATACTTTTATTAGCCGCCATATTCTGCTTAAAAATAGTGATTTATGCGGCGGAAACCGCCCCCATCCCTGCCAATGACTCAACCATGACAGTGAAATCGAAAATCAGCGCGGTTACAATTTTCATGGACAGGGCGCTCATTACCCGGACCGCTGTTTTAACACTGTCCCCAGGCGATTATCAACTGCTCTTCGCCGATCTCCCGGAAAACATTATCTCCCAATCCCTCCAGGTGGACGGAAAAGGCGATTTTTTATTAAAAGAGTTTCAATACCGCGAAAAAACCACGAGCGACGACTCCGGGACGAAAAAAATCGCGGAACTTCGTTCCAGGATCAAAACCTTGCAATTCCAGATCAAGGAAATGGACGATAAAATCCAGCAATCCGAAGAAGAGACCGAATTTTTCGAACGTATCATTGACAAAATTACCAAATCTGATTCCAATGCGGAAAAATCCGAAGCATTGGACCCGGACAAATGGATGAAAATGGTTTCCTTTTACCACACCAAGTTGGATGACCTACTTAAGCAATCCCGCGACGCCACTCAACAAAAAGAAGATAACGAAGAAGAAATCAACCGTCTCCAGGGTGAAATTGGTAACACCACCGGATCCAGCGACACAACAAAATATCAAGTGGAATTGTCGGTATTGGTCAAATCAGCCGGTCCCATCCGTTTGGATTTATCCTACCTGGTTACGGAAGCCGCATGGATACCTGGCTACGATCTGCGGGTTTCTACGGAGAAAAAAACAATGACCGTGGTCTACAATGCCGCGGTACAACAAAATACTTCCGAAGACTGGACCGATGTGGAGTTAAAATTTTCTACCGCAAAACCCAATATCGCTTCCAAACACCCGGACTTGCTGCGCTGGTCCGTCGATTTCTATACGCCCCCTCCTCCCCCTCCTGTCGTCGTAACAACGGCCAAAGTTGCGCCGGGCGTCAATCAACAGGTTATGCAGCAGCAGTTCCAGCAGCCTGCTAATATGACAAATGTTTATGAACAAGTGGTTGCTAATGCCGTTGGCCTCGCGAAACAAGTTAAGTCTTCCAAACTCGATGACGAAGCCCGCAAACGACAACAGGAATTTCGTTCGGAAATGGAAAAGTTACAATCCGAAGTCGAAGATAAATCCATCTCCGTTGTCTTTGCCATCCC
>JAUPLE010000752.1 GCA_030837085.1 Acidobacteriota bacterium
ATGCAACAGTCTTAAAATAATTCCTTTGGCAGGTTGTCTATCCTATATTCAATATAAATATCCGAATCTTCTTCTTCTACAATGGCAATCAGTTTATCTCTGAAAATTTTAAAAACCTTTAGACCTTTTATCTCCGGGGGTTGGAAAACATATACAAAGCGGCCATTTTCATCGAAAATATCCAGGACATGCTTCCCATAATCGCTAAACCGCTCTACGGCCAGGTATCCACCGGACAAAATATCAATTCCCCGGAAAGCGCACATTTTATCCGGTAGCACCTTAAGCAATATTGCTTTTGCCTCGGCAGGCACATCCCCAAAATTGGAAATGACTGAATTCTTATCCTCATTAGATAATTCGATCGGCTGAAAACCCTTTTTTATAATAATTTCTGTGTTCCCGGAAAAATCTTTACGATAAATTTTGTACTCGTTATTCAGTGCAATATAACATTTCCTTGCCTGGAGATCGACGGATATCATTGTATCGGGTATTATTCCAACTTCAGGTTCAACGGCAGTTCGCGATTTACCGAATGGGATAAATAGCCTTCCCCTCGCTTTCGAATCCATAAAAACATTTTCCAATTTCTCAGTATCCAGTGAATATAAGCCAATTCTTTTGATAGGGTTTTCAGTTGATTCGATAGTTTCGCAAGCGATAAATTGGGCGTCGCTGATAATAATCGGGTTTCGATATAATCTCAGGAATTTTTTTTCACTTAGCAGTTTACCTTCAAGATCGAAGCGAATGATCTTTTTGTCGTTAAAGCCATGGGCATATAAGGAGTTTTGGTTGATAAAGATACTGGGGTATTGATTCAGCTCTCCGGGACCGGTCCCACGGGAAAGGAAACTGGTTTGATATTTTCCGGAAGCGTTAAATTTATGTATTCGGCAGTTTTTCCCATCCAGCAGATAGATATTCCCATTAGTATCTTTAAAGGCATCGGAAATAAGGGTTAAATCGATTTGGGTGTATTGTCCCGGCTCGATCTTGAGTACTATTGTCAGTTTTGGAATTATAGTGGCTTTTAACGGGGTATCGGGATTTTTTATGGTTTTTATATTAGATTCACTTCTTACGGTTGCAGGACTCGTTTTGGCATCGATTCCCGCATAAAAAGAGCAAAGAAGCAAAAATACACCGACAATTGAAATCATTCGCCGTAAAAAATGGTGCGTTTCCTGGGAAGAATAATTGGATCGGTTAATCATCCAACATTTGGTCAACAAAAAAAGCTTTTCCATCGCCCTCCTCCTTTAAATATTCAAAGGCTTTATTATTTTTTTCATTTATAGTAATATACATTTTAAGATGCTCTAGCATGGTTTTACGCAACGCTACGCAATATTCCAATCTAGACTTCATATCAAAAGAATTATTAAAACGTGCATTCAGAAAACAGTAACCACAAAGTCTGTAACTCCAACAATCCCGGCAATAAGGAAGGGTAAGCTCTGCATATTCTTCGATATAATCGATAATCTGATCGATAAAGAACCCTTTGTTGATATGACCGATGCACATATCCTCGTAATCATAAAGTTTTTCACAAGGATACATATTCCCATTCCAGGCCACAAAAACACTGCGCATACCAGGAATACAGATACCGGTAGGCCAATAAAAATCAAAGTCCGACAATCTTTTATTAGATCGATTGGCTAGAAATTTTATGTATTTATGAAAAAGAGCGAATGGGGCATCAATTTCATTATAATCAAGCGATTTTTTATGATATTGTTCATATAGCTCAGCCATTCGCCGTCTAAATCTCCATAAGAATTGGCTATAATTATAATCCTTTACAAAAGTATTGTCCATTGGATTTATAGTTCCGATGAAAAAATTTTGGCCGCCTTTTAAAAAAGGGAATCGATTTTTATCGGAAAAAAAATTGTTGATTACATCCAGACCAAAAGTATGTGGAACAAGAACCGCATTGATGGATAAGTTATTCCAATAAAATTCCGGGTATTTTTGTTTTATAAGTTCTAGTTTTTCCATGACAATTTCATATGTTTTATGATTACTGACATTTTTCCTGTACATGTCGTGGATTTGATTTGGTCCATCGAGGCTAATTTGCAGGGTCAAATTTTGCTGTGCCAGGTAATCCAGTATAGTTTCGTTTAAAAGGCTTCCATTGGTGGTTATAGAAAATCTTACTTCGGGGTCTAGTGCTTTTGTATAGTTAATTGCCAGTTCTATAAAATTGAAATTCAATAAAGGCTCGCCTCCATAAAATGATATATACCTCTTTTTTACATTTCTGCTATGCTTAAGAAAAAAGTCGATGGCTCTTTTTCCAACATCCCAGGAAATAATATTGTATTTTGTGTGACTTCGGCGATTATTATAGCACCCGGAATATACACAATAGTCACATCTAAAGTTGCAGTCCTCGGTTACATTGAACATCAGATGCATCAATTCATTGGATAACTTTTTCTCTACTTTCACTCTAGTACTGAGTTTTTTAGAAAGAGCCAATCCCGGGATATTAAAATTCTTTAAAATGTCAGCGGAATCTTGAGCCATCTTTATTGAAGAAAGACAATTTCTTATAATTTTTTCACTATATTTCTCTTTATATTTATTAACAATCTGTTCTTCTTCTAATACAAATGAATCATCGATGATGTCAAGCATAATTTTTTCTGATCTGAGAATTTGATTTGAGTAGGAATCATAAATATAATAAATATTTTCGATTTCAAAGCCGATTCCCTTAAAATTTTTAAATTCTATAACGTATTCAGACATTCATCCTCCACATCCCAGGCAATTGGGTAGGATAAACCATGAGTTTACCCTACCAAAAAGCCTGGATTCTTTAGCTGGAATTTCAGTGTTGAGCAGATGTCGTTTCTGTAATAGTACCGGCGCCACCTTCGGTTCCACAAATACAACAAGCGCACCCACCTCCTGGCAAGGGGTCTCCTTTACCATTAAGGGTGGTGCACACGATTTGAAAAAATTTAAAATCTTTCATTTTAACCTCCATTAAAATTTAGATTTGAGGCTAACATATTCAAGAAGCATTGTCAATATTTTCTAAAATAATTTTTATATTATAGGTGGTAATGGGATTATTCGAATGGTCCCTAAATCGGTCTAACCACAAACCCTGGGATACAACCGCCGGGAAATCGGTCGTTTGACCCGTCGTGAGTTGGGCAGGGTTTTCCTGTCTATCCTGGAAATGAAACCCTTTGCTTTTTATTTATTTAATGATGTGTGCAGGAAAATGCCTTTGGATTTTGCGGTTGCGTTGAAGGACAGGATGAA
>JAUPLE010000753.1 GCA_030837085.1 Acidobacteriota bacterium
ACCTAACGGGCGGCTGACTTACCTTACCCGTGAGGGCTTACGCTTCCGCGCTCCCTCTCAATGCCGGCTCATTGCCAGGTTCACCACAGAATACACGGAAAACACAGAAGTTTTTTGTTTTTTTTTGTTCATTGTCTTTTTGGAGGTTGTTTGTGATTTGTGGTTTTCCCTTTTGGTCATTTTCATTTTGGTCATTTGAATTTGTTTCGAATTTCGGATTTCGAATTTATTCAATCTCAATGATGACCATGGCAATGTCATCTTCGATATTATGTTGGGTAAACTCCTCCACTGCGCTTTTTATACTTTCCAGCAATTGGGGTATATCGGTGTTGCTGCCTTCCCGGTACATTTTCCGCAGACGTGTTTCGCCAAACTCTTCATGGTTGAAATTCTTAGCCTCGATAACGCCGTCGGTATAAAACAATATCCGGTCGCCCTTCTCCAGGAAGACTTCTTTTTCTTCAAATACGGAATCTTTGAAGACCCCGACAAAAAAGCCTTCGGTATTCAACGGGATGATCTGGCCGGTTTTGACCCGCAGCAGCAAGGGCGCAGGATGATTCGCATTGGTATAGACGAATTTCTTTTCTTCGACAAAATATATACCGTAAAAGGAGGTGAAGTATTCGCCGGAATTCAGGTAACTGAAAAACTCCTGGTTCAATAGATCGAAAACTAATTGTGGGGATAATACATCTTTCCCATAAAGTGAAAAGAACACTTTTAACATGGCTGAAATTAATGCAGCCGCCACACCGTGACCGGAGATGTCTGAAATAAAATACCCATACACATTCTCTTCCAGCATACTGATGTCGATAAAATCACCGGATACCTTTAATAACGGTCTGAATATGTAATCGCAATTGACGCCGTTGAAATTCGGAAGGTTTTCTCTCTTTGGTAAAAATGTTTTCTGGAACTCCGCTGCCAGGTTCAACTCGAAATCGAAATCTTCTTTCATTTTGGTATATTGACGTAATTTACTCAGCACTTCGATACTTTCCTCTTCATCAGCCTTGTTCTCGATATTTTTTTTGCTTTCCATAAATTCCGAATGCTTAATCAGGCTGACGCAATTTCCGACTTTATTGTATTCGACATTATCAAACGCATGCATGGCCATCAAAATCCCCTTGCCGCATTCTTTAAGGAAATTCTCAGGATTCTCCGGGTCAGGTATCTGCGTGCGATCGAATCCTTTTCCCATATCCTGGATGGTAATCTTTAAATATTCGGGGCTGGAGAATATATTGATATCTACGAATTTATCCCGGTATTCCGGTTGCTGCATCCGTTCCTTTAACACCCTGTTATAATCGCCCCGGTCCAGTAATTCCTGTTTCTCTTTATTGGAAATATCCAGGTTGCCGTGTTCGATGGCGTTGATCAACAATTCCTGTAACCCGATTTTCATAAAGGATACATCCTCGGAGATATAATCGATATTGGAAAATATAAAATCCACCACGGAACGAATGATATTGATATCGTTTTTGATGATAATGTGCCTCTTTTCCCACTGGACAAAGGAAGCGCTGAGTTTGACTTTTATTTTCCTGAATAGTGTTTCGATTTTATTAATCAGGTATTTCAGGTCATTGGGTTTAAAGGGTTTTTTCAGTAGGTCCACGGCGCCGTTTTTCATGGCGCTGAGGATCAGTTGATGATCGGAATAACCCGTGATAATAATAATAGGGACATTTTTATCGATCTCTTTTATTTCCTTGACAACGATGTTGCCGTTTTTATCCGGCAGCCGCATGTCCGAGATCACGATATCGGGTAAAAATTCACGAAACTTCTCAATGCCTTCGCAACCTGTTTCAGCCAACACGACTTCATAATTATAGATCATGAAAAAATCTTTCAGGTAATCCAGCAAATCGAGATTATCGTCTACGATTAGTATTTTTCCTTTATAATTCATGATATCCTTTCCTCTTTTTGTTCGATATTGAAAATTGTTAACGTTTTCAGTAGTACCACTGATCTTCCATCCTTCTGACCAATACCCATGACATATTCGGAAGGAATTTGCAGCATATGGGGGGTTCGGGTGATTTGTTCCTGGGTTAAGTGGAACACTTCCGATGCCCGGTCCACGATAACGCCTGCTTTTTTCCGGCCGATGATTAAAATCAAAATCACAGTCTCGGGATCATATTCTCTCTCTACCAGGTTCAACCGCAAGCGGAAATCATAGACAGGGATGATCTCTCCCCTGTAATCGATGACTCCTTTGGTAAATTTTTCAGCGCCGGGGATCCTGGTAATTTCCGGGAGTGGGATGATCTCAAGGACCTGGGTGATATCGACGGCGTACTCTTCGTCGCCCACCAGGAATGTCACATAGTCTTTCTCCTTCCATTCTTCCACCTCGATATCGCCGACCTCTTCCCCAGCCCAGGGTTCTATTCCCGGTTCTTCGTCGAATTGGCGGCGTTCAACGGTTTGTATCTCTTCCAGGTCCCGCAGTCTGTCCTCAAACGTGGTTAGGTCTTTCAGTTCGACTACCTGGTTTTCATCGATACCGAAAATATAAGCCACGATATCTTTATCCAGGGTGGTGGCATAGATGAGACTAAGGGGAATCCCGGCGCCGGAAAAACCTTCATTATTCAAAACCAGTTCCATATCCACTTTACGTTCGATAATCTCCCCGGTTTTTTCGACTTCCCGGAAAAATTCGAGAGTGCTGCTGTAGTTCTGGTTTTGTCCTTCCATTAGTTCAAATTGGATATGAAACAATTTCTTGCCCTGTCTTTTGAGTGCTTCGTAGATATATTCATCCAGTTTGATGACGCCGTCCTCATTTTCCAATTTCACTTGCCGTGGAGTTGTCGAAATTGGTTTGCCATGGAGGCAGGCCCCGAGTTCTTTCAGATTGGCGCTTATATCCAAATCTTCGCCGGTCCCGGCGCTTGTGCTTGCCAGCATTTCTTTTAATGTGGCGACGGCTTTAAAAATGCAGGTTGAGATTTGTGGGCTGAACTCCAGATCGCTATTCCTGACCAGGTTTAGGATATTTTCCGTTTTCCGTGAGAGTTGTTCCATATTTCTTAATCCCAAAAAGGAAGCGCCTCCTTTAATGGAATGAACAACCCTGGAGACGCGGTCGATCAGATCGTTATCCAGGCTGCCCTGCTGCATTATATTGATATCATCGTCTATATTTCCCAGGTGTTCGAGAGACTCTTCGACAAATTCCGGGATTAAATCGCTCAATTCTTTCATTGTCAGACTCCCATCAATTTTTCGATGCCGGGGATATCCATGATCAATGAAATACTCCCGTCGCCGTTTAAGGAAGCGCCGATAATTCCCGGGATCGGACGGTAGTTTTTTTGTAAATTCTTGACAACTGCCCGAGATATGCCCAGGATTTCATCCACGTAGATAAAGAATTTTTTAAAGGTGCTTTCCACCAATACGACGAAGCCTTTATCATGATTATCCAACGCGGCTTCAGCGCTGCCAAAAAAAGAATGCAGTTTTGTGAATGGATAGACTTGATCTCTCAAACGGACCTGGAGTTTGCCGTCTTTAGAGCTTTCCAGTTTAAGGGAAGCCAATGGGAAGGATTCCACGACGGCGTCCAATGGGATGATATAGGTGCGGGCGCCGATTCGCAGGCGCATTCCGTCGATAATGGGGATGGTAATGGGTATTTTTATTTTTAATTTGCTGCCCTGGCCCGGGATGGATTTCACTTCTATTTTTCCTTTAAAGAACTCCATGTTGGGCTTTACGGCCTGGTAAATTTTCCGTGGATCAAAACCGCGGCCGTCATCTTCAAGGATGATAATCACTTTCCCATCTTTCCGGTAAGCTTTCAATTTGATGTTTCCTTTTCCCGGTTTGCCGGCTCTTTTTCTTTCAGCGGGGGTTTCGATACTGTGTTCCACGGAATTCTGTATCATGTGTCTCAGGGATTCGGAGATTTGTTCGATAGCGGTTTTATCCAGTTCAGTTTCTTCGCCGGAGGTATGGAACTCGATATCTTTGCCCAGGGTATTGGCAAGGTCCCGGACCACGCGGTAAAAGCGTTTAAATATGCTATCCAGGGGGATCATGCGCATGGTCATCACTTGTTCTTGCATATCTCTCGAGATACGGTCCAGTTCGTCGCTGCGAAGGATAAGCTCTTGTAAACCGGTTTCACGGGCAACCAGGGCAATACGGGAGGCGGAGATTACCATTTCGCCGATCAAGTCGATCAATTTTTCCAGTCTATCGATATCCACTCGCAGGGTGGAAGAGAGTTGGATTATCCGGCTTTTTTGTTTTTTATCCAGGACTTGTTCGATTTGTTCGTCCAGTAGCGGTGTTTTTTCGATGATTTCTTCGCCGATTTTTTTATGGGAAGCAGCGATTTGTTCGACTTTTTCTTTAGCCAGGAAGCCTTCGTCCACCAGGATTTCGCCTAAGCGTTTATCGGCCAGTTCGGTATCTATTCCATCTACAAACCGGCTGCTGATATCCCTGATGGTGATTTTCGGGTTATCATCGTCGACAAATTTGAATATGTCTTTGACTTCCTGGAGATGGCGTTTGGTTTTCAGGACCAGGTCATAGCTTATGTAATTTTTAGTAGGGTCGATTTCCTGGAGCCTGGGGATCCTGGAAATATCGGCCCTGATGGAATCGAAACTCCCCAGGTTGTTCAATTTGCGCAGCAGCAGTAATGGGTCCTGGAACCTGAGAAGGGCATCTTCATGCAATTCCAGGTGGATCCCGAAGTAATTTATTTTAGTTGTTGTTTTGTTTTCTTTTTTTTCGAAAAGAAATGGCGTGTCGTCTGAAAGCCCTTTAAAATGGTTTAGAGAGGATTGGATTTTTTTTATTTTCTGTTTATCCGGGGTTGGGCCGTCATAATGAAAATCGATGAAATTTTTGAGGATATCGACGGATTTCAGTAATAGGGAGAAGAGGTTTTTTGAGATTTTTAGTTCTCCGTGTCTGATTTTATCCAGGATATTTTCGACGCTGTGAGTAAAAAGGGCCATTTCTTTAAATCCCACGATGCCGGCGCTGCCGGTAATGGAGTTGAATATCCTGGCGATTTCATCGATGGGCTCTTCGTTTTCCGGGTCTTTTTCCAGGTTAGACAGGGCTTGTTCTGCATCTTCGATCAATTCTTCGGTTTCGTTTTTGAATATCTCTTTTAATCGATCGATGCTGTCGGCATTCATTTTTTCACCTTACAATTTATTTTATTACCGATAAGCGGGTCGTCGACACTCAAAATAATTTTCTTCATATTCCCTGGTTCAAGGTCAGGATCCGTTTTATTTATACCCGATTACCTCCTCGGTTTTAATACTTAAAAATTTATTAAGCCCTGACAGTATGACCGGGTCAGCGATTGTTTTCCTTACTTTTTTCAATTCGCAATCAATGTCCCGTTCCTGGAGGGTACGAAAGAAAGACAGCAGTAATTGTAAGCCTGAGGAGTCTATTTCATTGACTTTTTCCAGGTTTAAAGAGACAGTTTTACCGCTGTCAATTTTTTCCAGTACTGTCAGTAATAATTTCTTTCCCTGTTCGGCGTTTTCAAGAATCAGGTCGCCGTCCAGGGAAATTTTATTCTTTACGGCTTTTACATTCATATGCTTTTTGGATCAAGACCAAAGGCAGGGTTAAATGTTAAATAGTTTATCCAGTTTAATTGCTTTGAACAGGGCGGTGATTTCTTTGTTCAGGTTAACGATTTGGACTCTGCCGCCTTTGGAGGTAAAGTTCTTATAAAACAGCAGTAATTTCCCGATGCCGGAGCTGCCGATGAAATTGACTCCTTCGAAATCAATGGAAACTTCTTTAGTGGGGTCGCTTTCCAGGATTTGAGTCAGGGTTTTTTTAAGACTTTCCGCACCAGGGATATCGATGCTTCCGGAGAGGTACACAGTAGCTTTTTCGCCTTCGTTGGTCAACTTAATGTTCATGTTTTCACTCCTTATAATTTATTTAGGTATTGAGAATCAACTATAATAAACTAGAGAAAAAAAATCAAGTGTTTGGAACGATTTTTTTTCATACCTCTATTTTAAATCTTTTAGAGTTTTAAATCAAGACTCAAAAACAATATCCACTGATTACACTGATTGGCACGGATTTAAAAAAAAATCAGCCTGTTCCGGGGCCGGTTAATTATCCGGTTCAAAGACGTCATCCTATTGATCGTGGTTCAGACGGTTTTCGAAGATCTCTTTTAATTCCGGGTCTATGTTTTGGAGGAGAGTTTGGTAATCTTCTTTGTTGACATAGGCCAGCAGCATCTGGAAATAGTGTTTTACGGGTTGTTGATGGGGGTCGTCCTTAACGTCATCGATCCATTGGGAAAGTTGCGCCCGGGTTTGTTCAATTTCTTCGGCGCTGGTTTCCGGTTTGGAGGCGGTCACGGCCTGGGCGGTTATTCCTGAAAAGAATTGCATGGCCATTTTCCTGTAGGTTTCATCATCTTCGGGGTCAAAGATTTTCGGGTCGATTTCAAATTCCTTTAAAAGAGCTTGAAACCGGTCTTCCGGGATTTTTTTGCGGCATCGGGCAATCAATTCTTTTGCTTTATTCGCATAGCGGGAGCCGATTTTAGAAAAGATCAAGAAGGCCCGGCAAAAGAGTTTCAGTGCGGCTATGCTTATGGATATCTTCATCGTGGCAGTCGATGCGTCGATACATTAATTGATCAATGTCTTTATTTCTTCTTCAGTTAGCCCGGTGCTAATGCTCACTTGTTCCACAGAGAAATCATTTAACAGCATTCGCCTGGCTATCTCAAGTTGCTCTTCCTTTTTCCCTTCTTTTTTTAATTCCGGGCCTAAGGTTTCGATAAACTCTTCTCTAAATTGTTGCGCTAAGGTTGGCATGATATCACCTCCATCTATTTTGCTTTTGTCCAATATTTTCTTTAAGTTGTCCCGGTTTATATCCTGGGTATAAGAGATATACTTCATAAAGAACAGTACCAGGTCTTTATTCTCGGAAAATCCTTTTTTGTATTCATTGGAAACGTATTTGGTATCCTCTATTTTGATATTGAGAAGGTCCAGTTGTTTTTTTAGCCCGGTAGGTAGGACTTGTTCCAGGAAATCCCGGGCGTTTCCCGGGGAGTCGAAGATTTTGTGGAAGAAGCTGTCGTTAATGCTTTGTATATCGGTGGTTGTGTTTTTCATCCTTTCAATTATAATATTTTTACCGGATTTTTTCAACCGGCTTTTTCTGCAAAAACTTTGCCACCAAGGCACCAAGGCACCAAGTTTTTTTCTTCTTTATCCGCTCTTCCCAGTTTCCTCGTTTCTTGACTTCCTTTTTTCCTGATCCCTGCCCCCTGAATCATGACCCCTTTTTTTTCACCACTCACCACTCACTACTCTACCCCGAACTCTTTTAAAATTGCCCTAAATTGTTCTTCCGGCAACTTTTTGCGGCAGAGGGCAATATTTTCCTTCACTATATTGGCTTTGGGGGACCCGATTTTGGAAAAGATGGCAAAGGATTGAAGGAGATGTTTATTCCATTTGAATCCAATTTTCAATTTTAAGGCCGGGAATGTTTTGGAAATGTCTAATGTTACCGGAAACAAGGATTAAATCATGTTGGATGGCAATCGACGCGATTCTCAAGTCAGGCTCACTGCACCCGATACCTTTTTTCTCCAGGTTGGCTTTTAACTCCCCAAATGTTTTTCCGCTTTCTTCATCAAAAGCTAAAACATTCACATTGGGAAATACATTTTCCTCAAAGGCTTTTATTATCTTGTCTTTTCTATCTGATTTATAAGCGCCGAAATATATCTCTCCGATATTAATCGCTGTAG
>JAUPLE010000754.1 GCA_030837085.1 Acidobacteriota bacterium
AAATAAGCAGTGCAATATCTATGCCAAATCCCGGAAAGCCAATGAGAAAAGGTTTCAACCCAATTGTACCTGTAGAAATCCAATTTATTGAATCTCAGGTTCAATTAATTGAATTATGAATTATGAATGATGAATGATGATTGATGAATAAAGTGAATTTCATCTGACTGATAACTGGGGAGTATGACATTATCCAATAATTTTAATTAAAATAAAGGTGACGTCATCTTCAAAATGATTCTTCCCGATAAATCCCTTTAACTCCTCGATAAGCATCTCTTTTATCTTTTTAGCCCCTTTTTCCCTGTGGGTGGTAAGAAAATCCAGCAACCGCTCCAGGGAATATTGGAGGCCGGCCGGGTTTTCCGCTTCCACGATGCCATCCGTATACAGGACCAGGAGATCGTCGGGCCGCACATCTATTTCCACTGCTTCATATATTACATCAGGGAATAATCCGACGGATAAAGACCCTTTCTCCAGTTTTATCACTTTTTCTTCCCGCAGAATAAAAGGCGCATTATGGCCGGCATTGACATAACTGAGTTTCATGTTTTCCCTATCCAGCCGACAGGTAAAAGAGGTGACGTAATGATTGGGTTCAGTGGTTTCGACAATTAGATTATTGAGGTTGCTGATGACTTCGACCATATCTTTATCTTTTTTGATGTGGTAAACAAAGTTGGCCCTGAAGGTGGACATTAACAAGGATGCCGGTATGCCGTGGCCGGAGGTATCGTTGATGGTAAAGACCGTCTCATTGTCGTTGAAAGGTATGATGTCGTAGTAGTCGCCCCCGAGTTGGGAGGAGGGAATATTGACGCTAGCTACATCCAATCCTTTTAGGCCGCGGCATTCACCGGGGAGGAAATATTGCTGGATTTCTCGGGCGATTTCCAATTCCTTTTCGAGCTTTTTTTGTTCGATCATGCGGGCCTGCATTTCCAATTTCTCTACCAGGATAGCAGCAAAGGCAGCCAATCCCCTAATTAATGCGGCGGCTGCTTCCGGGATTTTCTTTTCCAGTTTTAGTTCCAGGGTCCCTAGCCGGCGTCCCTGGGATTTTAGCGGGAACACGGCTGTGGAATCATCGATGATGGTGTCATCAATCGATTCAAGTGGCGCATCGGCTTCGTCCCGGGTATTGGTCAGCAGCCGGTATAAATGACTTTTTGCCCGGGAAGGTTTCAGTTGCTGCGGTGATAGTGATTGTATTTCCTGGGGATACACCAGTACATTAATCTCCAGGGGGGTGACGATATCGCAAATAATCTCTTTCAGCCTGGCAAACACTTCATCTTGATTACTGGAATATGAAATACTCTTGGCCAGTTCCAGCAGACGGTCTTTTTCGCGGGTTTCCTGTTTCACTTTTTTGAATAATACCGCATTTTGCAGGGGAATGGGAACAAGGCGCGCCATGGTTTCCAGTGTTTCCCGGTCTTCATGGTTGAATTTCCCGTCGATTTTATTAATAGCTTCCAGTACGCCCAGGGGGTTATTGTCATAGCGGACCGGTACGCCCAATATGGAACGGGTAGTAAAATTGGTTTTCAAATCCGTTTTAGCGCTGAAACGCTGATCTGATGAGCAATCATGGATGATTAGAGGTTCCTGGTGTTCGGCCACCCAGCCCACGGCGCCTTCGCCTTTTTTAAAAACGATTTGTTTGAGTTCTTCTTGTTTGTCGCCGGTGGCGATTTCGAAGTAGAGTTCGTCTTTCAGTTCATCGTATAGGAAAATAGAGGCTTGTTCGCAGTCCAGGTATTTTCGGATTTTCCCGGCGATTTTGTTTAGCAGCGAATTCAGGTCGATCTCTGAGTACAGCTCGCCGAGTTCTTTTCGAATCGGATGTTCTTTACTCATAGGTTAATCTCCTCCTCGTTAGAGTATAAGGATATAATATCCTGGGAAAAAATGCAACTTTTTTATTTAAGGAAACTATGGAATTACGGGACAGGCAGGGAAATTTCCCAAAAGGTACAAATTTGATTAATTAATCCCAAAATCATGTGAAGGGCTTGATAAATCAAGCCCCTACCGCGATAAATCAAGTTTTATAAATGGCGTAAAAGGAGTTTCATACGCTTTTGTATTTCTTCAATGGTCACTTGCGACGTCCCGATCTTTTCCACGACGATGGAGGCTGCGGTATTGGCCAAACCGACTGCCTCTTTCAATGTGGCCCCGGAAACTAACGAAAGCATCAACACGGAAACTACGGTATCACCCGCGCCGGTTACATCATATACTTCATGACTGAATGCGGGGAGATGAAATGTACGCTTGCCTTTTTCCCCGGCCGTAATCCCCCTGTCCCCCCGGGTAATAATGGCAAATCGGGTCCTGAATTTATTCCGGATAATCTTGAGGACCTTTGCAGCATCACTATCGTCCCTAATGGACTTATTAATAATGGCTTCCGCTTCCTTCAAGTTGGGCGTAATGCCGTCGATATCTTTGTATAGATGATAATGGGGCGGTTTGGGGTCCACTACAATGGGGATATGTCCGGCAGCCGCTTTTTGTTTCAACCCTTCCATGATAACCGGGGTTAGAGTTCCTTTGGCGTAATCGGAGATAATAATGCCGTCCACTGCGGCGGTTTGAATTTTTTCCAGGACCGCGGTTTCGATTTCCGGGGTGACCCGGATTTCCTCTTCGCGGTCGATGCGCACAAGCTGCTGACGCTGGACAATGACCCGGGTTTTCACCATGGTTTTGTTGAGGCAGGACCTGACTATTCGTTGGGACCGGCTGTTTAATTTATTAAAGAGTTCATCGGCAAAAGCATCGTCGCCGGTAATTCCCACCAGTAGGGCTTCAGCGCCCAGTTTCGCGACATTAGCCGCCACGTTGCCGGCGCCGCCGGGCCGGGATTCTTCACGTTCGACTTTTACCACGGGCACCGGCGCCTCGGGCGATATCCGGTTGACGCTGCCGAAAATGTAACGGTCTAATATTACATCTCCAAAGACCAGGATTTTCTTTTCTTTAAATTGGGAACAAATTTCCTCGACCCGCTTCAATGTCATCATGTTACTCACCTTTTTTCGCTTGGGTTGCCCCCGGAGCTTCCTGTGACGCCGCGGCTATTTTTAAAAATGGGATAGTCAAGAAATAGAACAAGAGGAACTTTATTTCGGAATCGCCGAAATTGTATTCGAACAAACCGGCGATTAAAAAGCCGATGAAAGCGAAAAAAACGCCCACTGCCAATGCTCTTTCAAATTCACTGCTGCTTTTTATCTTTTTAACCAGGAGAATCAAAATGGAAACAAAGGCCGCTGCCAGGCTTATTAATGCAAAGATACCTCTTTCGGCCAACTCTTGCAGGAAATTGTTGTGGAGGTGGGGATTGGAGAGGACGGCTTCGGGGGGTTTGTAGCGGTCGTAGATTTCGCCGACATTGTCGGCGCCCACGCCTGTGAGGGGATACTGTTTAAAGATTTTTACAGCCACTTCAACCATATAAATGCGATCTTTGTTGGTTTCGTTGTGGATATCGAAGATGGAAACAATACGGCTGGTTACGGAGGCGGGCAAGAGAAAGGCCAGGATAAGCGCCGCCGGTACGGCAGCGTAGAGAATTTTGGGTTTGTAGTAGACGATAAAAGCGCTAAGGGCAATAAAGATACCCACCCAGACGTTCCGCGTCAGGGAAAGGAATATGGCGGCTAAAATGGGGACAAGGGCAGCGGCAACCAGGAGTTTTATTTTTTTTCTTTTTTCATAAAAGAGGTAAACGAAGAAAAAGATAAAGGGGAGCATCAGCAAGCCGGAATAAGTCATCCAGTGGGATGTGAAGCCGCGCAGCCGGTGGTCCAGGGAAATCCCTTCTCTAAGGACGGTAATAATCCCCAACAGCGAAGAGACGAGAGCGGCCATTAAAACAATGAAAAGAGAGTTTTCCAGCCGTTTCCGGGTGTTGAGTACTAAGAGGAAAAAAGGGATCAACAGGAAAATGAAAAAATCTTTATTATCTTTTAAACTGTTTAATTTGTCGATGGCAAACGCGGTGGATATCAGCGAGAACAGGAGATAAAGGAGGAAATATTTGTAATAGCCGGGCAGTTCCGGCCATTGGGAACGGGGCTGGGAGAGATAGTAAATAACCAGTTCAATGGCTAAGATGGTGAATAGGATGTAACAGGCGGCAATGGAGAAATCGATAAGAAAGAGAAACCCCAGGGCCAGGTAAAAATAGATATTATTTGAGATATTGAATAATTGCTTCATGAACCTCATCCGTTTTTATATTTTTCATACATCTAATTGTATCATAAATGCATTTTCGCTGCGAGCAGGGCCGGCAATTCAAAGGTAATTGTATGATGGTAACATCTTTTTTACGCCAGGGGCCGCTGATGGCAGGGATATTGGGCCCGTACAAAGTCACCAACGGGGTATGGGTTAATGTGGCGAGGTGCAGGGGGCCTGAATCGACGCCGAAATAAACATCCGCACGGGAAATGAGGAAAAGCATATCCGCGATTGTCAGCCGGCCGGTTAAATCGTAGACGCACGATTCTCCCTGTGATAGTTTCTGCGTTGCCAGGGCGGCGCCTTTCTTTTTCTCTTCTTCACTGTTGCCCACCAGGAAAAGGGTTACTTTATCCGCCAGCAACTGTTGGATAAGAGCGGAGAAATTTTCTATTCCCCAATCCCTGAATTCATTCCCTGCTCCCACATGGATAACCACTGTTTTATTGTCCCGGTTTTCATCCATGGTTTCTTTGACGACATTGGAGACCTTATCTTCATTAATTGCGATAGGTGGATAAGGGGGAATCCCGGTTCCTGGTATCGTAACGCCCAGGGGTTCCAGGAGTTTGGCCTGGTTAAAGGTAGAGTGGGTGGGAGCGTCCCCGAAGGTGCGGGGGGAAAGGTAGTTATAAGCCCAGTTCCTGTTGGGGGTAATGTAGCCGATCCTGGTTTTAGCGCCGCTGATACGGGTAAGTAAGGCGCTTTTGGGTCCGGAATGGAAATCCACCACGGCATCGATTGCCAGGGCTTTCATTTGCGCCCGGAATTGGAACAGTTGTTTGATGCTCATTTCACGGGGGATAGAGATAACCTGGTAAACGTTGGGGATCAGTTCGGCAACTTCGCGGAATTTGTCTTCCACTACGTAATATATTTTATTTTGAGGGAAATGTTTTTTATATATTTCCAGGGCCGGGATAGTGAAAATGATGTCTCCCAGCAAACGTAAGCGAATAAATAATATGTTTTCCACGCTGGTAATCGGCGCTTTAACGTTTTAACTCACTACCGTCAGGGCTTCATCTACCAACATCACCGGGATGCCGTCCCTGATGGGATAAACTTTGCCGCAGGCGGCGCATTTCAGTCCGTATTCTTCTTTTTTATATTCGATTAACTCAACGTCCTTTTTGCATACGGGGCAAGCCAGGATAGCGAGTAAATCTTGCGAAATAATCTCTTTGTCCATATGTACACCTTTTAAATTTATTTTAAGATGAGATTCTCTCATTTATAAGGACTGCTGTCAATACCCGGGAATAATATCTTCAACCGTTACATGGTAATTAAAATAACCGCTGTCCCGGAGCGCTTCATCGGGTCCATGTAAACCGATAAGGGCCCTCTCTAAGGTATAACCGCGTGGAATTTCAATGATACGGCATTTCTTTTCCATCACAGGGATAATTTTCGTCGATATCATTTCCCGGCAATATTTTATTTCACAAACCACGATGACTTTATCCGCACGTTTGTAGACCAGGTCCACCTGGAACCCGGGGTCCCCCTGCTTGAAATAAGGAGAAGCCAACAGCATTTCGTCTTTAAACCCCATGATCCCGGCAAGATAGCCGGCATTTTTCAAGCAAAACCGTTCAAAAGCAAACCCTAACCATACATCCAGGCTATCCGTGGAAATTTTTTCAAACAGCCGTGTTTGCTCGCCGGCTTTAATAAGCCTGATATGGGGCTCTATATACTTGAAATAAAATACCAGGAACTCATCGCCGACCCGGTATTTCTTAAATTTGGAATTCCAACCTTTTTCCATGGAAATATAGAAATCTACCAATTCCGCATTTATCAGCAGTTCCAGGGCAAGCTTCAATGTCCCACCCGATGGTTTGCCGGTTTTTTCCGCTATCTCCTTGAAGGTTAATAACTTTCCCTTCAATACGGAAACGATTTTGAGATATGTTTCCGCCTCTTTGAATTGACTGTAAAATATTTTATCGATTTCATCCACCATCAGGCCGTTTTTTGAGAAACAGAGGGTATTGATGTTTTGATTGAAAGAGCGGTTTAAATTAATTTCCTCGAGATACCGGGGGACTCCCCCCAGGACCAGGAGGTAGTTGAGAATTTCTTCTTTGCTTCTTTTATTTTCAAAAATTTTTGCGGCTTCATTGGGAGGGAGTCCCTTGAGGAGGATTTCCATGGTAATTCGGCCATACAAAGCTTTTGAATGAATAATTCGCTTTACCATAAAAGAGGCGATGGAGCCGCAGAGGATCAGCATGACATTCATCTGCTTCCAATAATTATCCCAGAAATATTTTATGACGCCGATTAACTTATCCCTGCGCACCGCCATCCACTGGACTTCGTCAAGAAAAAGCACCAGTTTTTGTTTTCGGTCTGTTCCGGTCGCCAGGTTTTGGGTAAGATAGTCAAATACGGTGTGCCAGGAATCGAAATCGATTTTTTTAAGAAAAGGATCAGGGATATATTTACCCATCATTTTAACAAACGAAGCGATTTGCTCTTTGGAATTCTCACCCTCGATGCCTTCAAATTTAAAGAAAAATTCCTTATCTTCCGCGAATTTTTCGACGAGGCTGCTTTTACCGATCCGGCGCCTGCCGTAGATGACGACCAACTCACTTTTATTGGTATTATATTTTTCGTTAAGCTGTTGAAGTTCAACTGTCCTTCCTACAAACATAATTGACCTCTAACATAATCCGCAATCAACTGTTTAAGTTTACTCATTTACGTTTAATTATCGGATTTCCAGGAAAAAAAGTCAAGGATCCGCCGGTTAAAAAAAAATATTTTAGCAGCGGATCCAGCGGATTTGCTTTTCAGAAGCACTTTAATGAAGATAAAAAATTTTATTATGGGAAAAAGTTGCGGAATCCACTGTTTTATTGTAATATGGCACAGTGAGTAATAAACAAGAATTACGTATCGTTATGGTTAGGCGTCATCGGCGCCTCAAGCTCTCGAATGAACCACACGACGGAGCGGCGGCGGCGTCGCTCCGTTCTGCGTTAGGCGACTAGCGCGGGCACCCAGGAACCTATGCCTCTCGGTTGGCACATCAGCGTATATCGGCAGCAGAACGACAGTTCAACTCCAGCGTCCTTCGGAGCGCCGCAGGGAGCGCGATTGGCAGTGTGGCAGACCGGACTTGACGGCCTGAACTGGCTCGACGAATTGGTCAAACACCAGATAGCCATCGATCTCGGCGGCGACGGCTATCCTCTCGAATACACGGCCATGGCCGTTCACATTATTCCGCGGATTCGCGTCGAGCCGCCCGAAGCCAGGTCGGTGTGGACATACCATCCTGGAGATATCATTACCGAAAAATGGCTCGGCAAGACCACCAGGGACGCCGCGGCTATGGACGCCTGCCGCCCTGACGAGTGGCTCATAATCCAGGCCTGGGACGAGAGCTGAGGACCTCGCAGCGAACATCGCCTAACCTGGGCGCAGCCATGAAAATAGCCACAAAGGCACCAAGGCACAAAGGTTCACCAAGGGGTTTATTATAAAAAAATTCTTGTCGCCTTGTACTGGCGTGATTTGGTGGCAAAGTTTTCAGAAAATTTTGCCTGTCCCCTTTCCCTTCTTAAAGTATTCGACGGTTTCGCTTTTTAAGCCGGTATCCAGGCAAATAAAAGCTTCTTTATAATTGTCTTTAACCAGGTAGACTTTATTGTTTTTAAAGGCGTCGGATTTGTCTATAAAAAAATCAAACATATGGAAGAATCTTGACATTCACATCATCTTTCTGTATTATTGGTTTATGGAAATAAAAATAACTTCTTGCGGAAAAGCAAATGAAATTCTGCTTTTTATGCGGATCAATATTATTATAATTAGGAGTTATCAACGATGAAAACAAAAAAAAACCACCTGATATGTCAATTCAAAATTACATTGAATGGAATTGAACCACCCATTTGGCGAAGAATACAAGTCCCTGCGACTTATAGCTTTTGGGATCTGCACGTGGCTTTTCAAGACGCCATGGGGTGGCTTGACTACCATTTACATGAATTTCGAATTAGTAAAGCACAGAAGAGTAAGATAGAAAAGATCGGCATCCCGGATGACGATTTTGAAAAAAACTATTTGGCAGGGTGGGATATTCCTATCAGTAACTATTTCAAGGAGCCCGGGAAGACGGCTTTATATGAATACGATTTCGGTGACAGGTGGGAACATGAAGTCTTGCTGGAAGCAATACTTCTGAAAGAAAAAGCCCAATATCCGAAATGTATAGCAGGAGAACGTTCTTGTCCACCAGAAGACTGTAGGGGTGTCCCTGGATATTATGATCTTCTTAACGTCCTAAGCAATCCGAACAATGATGAGTATCAAGAAATGATTAATTGGCTAAAAGGACACGCAAAGAATTATTACCCGTATGAGCCAGACAAATTTAATCCAGAACATGTTCATTTCGATAACCCAAAAAAAAGATGGATGAATGCATTCCCTGAGGCTGTAAGAAGATGAAATCCTAAACAGTGGTTCAACTCAGCCTCGGTTAAACCTCGCAAGTTACTTGAGTAATAAGCTTCTTCCACCAGAACACTTTTTTTGAGGGGGAGCAAAGGGTCAGGCGAAAGGAGCTTCTTTGTTTCCATTC
>JAUPLE010000755.1 GCA_030837085.1 Acidobacteriota bacterium
ATGCAAGATATTGCCCTTCGGCTGAAAAAAATACGCGAGACCCTGGGGATTTCACCCGTTGATATGACGAAACGAATCGGTACGTATCGAACCAACTATTACAAATACTAGAACGCCAGATCTTTTCCTCATTTTACCGTTTAAGCCAGGTTGGGGAACAACCTGGGAGTTTCGCTGGACTGGTTGATCCTGGACAAAGGGTCGATGTTTTACAAGGAGAAAGACTACAATAATACCCTGACGGCCTTGCCTCCCGAAATCCAGGAACTGGTAACGCAAATGGAACAGGTCCCTGTTCTTAAATATGAAATTTTGCTCACGTTCCACAGGTTCAAAGAGAATCATAAGGCCGCGGGTATTGCGACCGCGTCGCCGGCAGCGCCGGGAATGTCAGCAGGAACCGTTTTGGAGGAAACCAACCATGTTGTATAAAACCGGGAGCCTGGGGGATTTTTTTCAAAATTCGAGAAAGGCGCTGGGTAATCCTCTAAGGGGTATCGGAGGCAAAAACCGGATTTTATAGCAAAATGAAGGGTGGCATTCTCGCCTGTCCCCTTTTTATCTTCTTTTTCTTTCAAACATTTTCTGTGTTTTCGTCTCTTCGTGTGTTCGCTGATAACGTGGGCTTGTTTTTTTTAAAGACTAAAGGGGAAATGTCAATCTTTATAAAGATTGACATTTTTAGATCCGCGTTGATCAAGGGTTTCAAAAAAAAAGTATCAACTTTTATAAAGATTGAACAAAAATCCGGGGATTATACTACCTTAGATTCTTAACATTTAGAATAATGGGTTTTAAAAGTTTTTCCCAGGAAAACTTTTGACAGTACGAAAAAAATAACCAGGAGGAAAATGATGAACAAACCGTTCGTGAAAACACTGATAGCATTATCAGTATGTGTGTGTGTCATGTGCGTAATTGTTTTATTCAGTATGGCAGCAGTTAAAAAGGAATTATTTTATTATGGTACAACTGAAAAAGTGATGCTCACTGTGCCAGGTAATAAAATAATAGTAAAACTTTCACCAAAAGTGGAGATTAAAGTTATGTTCCGAAAGCTTGCGCAGTTTGGTAAGCCAGAGGGAGTATCCGAACGGGTATTTATACTTGTATTGAAGGATACTAAAAGGTTTGAAGAATCTCTCAAAACTCTGAAAGCCGATAATGATGTGATTTCGGCAAACCCGGTTTATCTTACCGATGATAAGCAGGAGATGGGTGTTACGGACGAAATCTGTCTCCAATTTAATGACAAAATCAAGGATGAGGCGAAGAAGGAGATACTGGATAAATTTAAGGCAGTTGAAATATCGAGAACCAAGCCCTGGGAGAAATATTTTTCCATCATCTCTGTGGGTAGAGATAAGAATGCCCTGGAAGTCGCCAACATGATAAAAGAATCCGGGATGGTAAAATTTGCTCACCCGAATTTTTATGCCAGGACTTATCTGCATAGTTTTTTCCCAAACGATGAGTTTTTTCCGAAACAATTTTATCTTCATAATACAGGGCAGGCAACAAACGACGGGCATTCCGGAACGGCAGATGCGGATATTGATGCGCCTGAAGCATGGGATATAACCAGGGGAGTTAATACCATCACAATTGCAGTCATCGATGAGGGGGTAGAACTTTCCAATAATGATCTTCCCGCAGCCCGATTGACGATTTTACCCGGGAGTAATTTTGCCGCTGGAGACCCTAATAACCCTGATGCAGTAGGGGACGGAGCACATGGCACTTGCTGTGCGGGTATTGTTGCTGCAGAACATAATACTGAGGGAGTATCGGGTATTGCGCCAGGGTGCCGTATTATGCCCGTTAGAATACCTTTTGGGGCTGTGCCTCCTTCAACATATGCAAATGCAATTAATTTTGCATGGTCAAATGGGGCGGATGTTTTATCCAATAGTTGGGGTTATAACTCCTCAGCAGATATGCCTGTTATTACATCTGCTATCAATAACGCAATCACTATGGGACGGGGCGGAATAGGCGCGGTAGTAGTATGGTCGGCGGGTAATACGGCAAACCACGCCGGTGGTAATTCGGGTTATGTATCTTATCCCGGGAATGTAGCCGTGGCTAATGTTATAACCGTCGGTTCATCCGATCGAAATGATCAGCAAGCCAATTATAGTCCCAGCAGCGTCTCGATTGATGTGGTTGCGCCTTCACATCGCGCCTACAGTTGCCAGATACCTGGTGAAAGCTTTGAAGTTTGGACAACTGATATTACCGGTGACGCCGGCTATAATCCAACCAAGAGCACCGACTGCGGAACTCTTCCGGTTGTAGGGGCACATCTGCCTACTGCTGGTACAAACTATAAGGATTATACCGGGCGCATGGGTGGAACATCCGCGGCATGCCCTGAAGCGGCAGGTGTAGCGGCTTTAATATTATCGATCCATCCGACCTACACACCGGCGCAAGTATTCGCTAATATTACAAACGGCGCCGATAAAGTAGGTGGATATGTTTATGTGGGTGGAAAATGCAACAAGATGGGCTACGGGAGGTTGAATGCCTTTAATTCATTAACAGCCCAATTATGGATGAAAGATACTCCTGACGATCCCGGTACGGAACCGGATCCGGTAACCAGTGTCATGTACCGAAGTGACGATATTTGGGTTAGAAAAACAAATGATGGAATTCCTATACATGAGAATGCCGAATATAGAACCACTTCGCCTAATTCGGTATATGTTAGGGTTAGAAATGCCGGCGTCGAACCGGGCAGCGCAACATTAAAACTATATTGGGCCAAAGCTTCTTCCGGGTTATCGTGGCCTGCGCCCTGGGACGGTTATGTAACATCACCGGCATTAATGGGAGGTCTTGTCGGAAGTAAAACAACCGGCGCGGTGCCTGCAAATGGTGAAACGATCGTTCAATTTGATTGGTCTCCTCCGAATCCGGCAGATTATTCTTCTTTTGGTGTGGATCAATTTCACTTTTGTCTTCTTGCAAGACTTGAAACCAGCGCGACACCTCCATACGGTATGACTTACCCCGAAACCTCGGATTTGAACGCGAATGTCCGTAACAATAATAATATTGTATGGAAAAACATTGCGGTGAGAGATGATGTTTCGGGAGATTCAGGCTTAACCGGGATGTTGATAGCAAATTATTCAAAAAGAGATGAAGTGACCCGGATAGCTTTTTCCATTCCCAGGATGGATCAACAAATGCCGCTGTTCAGATATGGTGAATTGAGAATTGTATTATCTGAAAGATTATTCAAAAAATGGAAAGAGAGTGGCGCTAAAAGCAATGGTGTTAAAATATCAGACAAAGAATTCGTGGTTACAAAGCCGGATGTTTGGATTGGAGATATCAAATTAAAACCTGGTGAAATATATGGTTTGCAAGTTGGTTACAAAATGAAAGTAAAGCCGCCGGTGAAAGACCTTAAAAACTTTGCCTTCAATTTTGATGTGCACCAATTAGTCCAGGTGAAGGGAAAATGGGTGACAAGAGGAGGAGTGGGATATCAATTTTATCCAGTGAAGAGAGAGCGGCAGTAAAATAAATAAACAAGGGCAGGCGAAGTTTTTTCGCCTGCCCCTCTATTCAATCTTCTTCCTACTTTTTACGCGGCAAAAATTTTGCCCAGGATCTGGCTTACCGCATTATAGAACTTTTGGACCGTCTCGGTGCCATCCGTTGCCTGAACCTGGAGGCTCTCATTGGGGGAATGGGGATCTCGGATAGTAGGCCCAATGGAGATACAGTCCATGGTGACGCCCACTTCTTCATACCTGGCGCTAATAGTACCGCATTCCAGGCCGGCATGAATGACCGTGATTTCACATTGATCACCATACATCGCGCTGTAGACCGTTTCAGCAATTTTTAGTAAGGGAGAATTGGGATTTGGCTGCCACGATGGGTAGCTTTCGAGATTGATGGCCACAATGAATTGAAAAATGGTCCCGATGTTGGCCTGGACATTACTGAGGGCAGCTAAAGACGCATCGCGGGAACTGCGGTTCGATGAACCGATGGTAACGTTGTTGCCGTCGATTGTAATATCATAGAGGTTGGTGGATGTTTCCACCACGCCGGGAACATCGGGGATCATGGCGATCACGCCGTGAGGAATTTGTTGAAGCAAGCCAAGCAAGTTATCGGTTGATTTTTCATCAAGGGCTTGATAGGTGGTACCGGTAGTGGTTGCGTCGTAGGTGAAATTATTCTCCTCGGGTAAGTTTTGGGTTTTTAGAGCGGTGCAGAAAGCTTTAAAGTCCACCGTGAATTGATCGGCCTGTTCCGTGGGTATGACAATAACAGCCTGGGCTTCGGCGGGAATGGCGTTGGATTTCTTGACATCGCAGCGTTTGATATCACATAACAGCAGGTCATAACTTTGGATGCCGTCTCCGCTAATGTCCAGGGCCGTGATACGTTTATCGAGCCGCGCCAGTGCCTGGGTCATGACTTTAATAGCATTCAATCTCCCTTTATTGATGTCCACACCGGAGTGTCCACCGCGTAAACCCGTTATTGAGAGCTGAAGAGTGGTGTAGTTACCGGGTATGGGAATGCGGTTGATAATTCCCTGGTAGCTGGTGGCGCAGCCCCCGGCGCTGCCGAAAATAATAACAGGTAGGTCTTCCGCATCAAGATTGAGTAATTGCTTACCGGTGAGACTCTTCAAGTCAAAATTCATGGCGCCGCCCATATCGGTTTCTTCTTGTACGGTAAACAGGCATTCCAGGGGGTATGCCTTGAGATTATCATCGGCTAAAAGTGCCAGGGCGGTAGCCACGCCCAGGCCGTCATCCGCTCCCAATGTAGAATTCCTGCCTTTGTTTTCCATGGCTTTTATCCACTTGCCCTGGCCCGGGCGGTTTGGATCGACAATGACATTGAGGGGGAAAGCCATGTCCACGGGATTATACACCATGTCCATGTGGGCCTGGAGTATCACCGGGAGTTTATTGGCATAAATCCCGGAGCCAGGCCTTTTAAGTACGATTACGCGGTCTCCGGGTTGGGTGGCGCCCTGGTCATAGACTACCACCTTTACATTGGGAATTTCCTGGGCCTGTGCGATTACATATTCTCTTACAGGGTCTTCATTCCCGATTACGCCGTCTTGATTGGCTGAAGGATGCGGGCGTTGAGTAATCGCAATGAAATGATTATACACGCTCTCGGGTAAAAAAAATGTGTCTGATTGATTCATGTTACTTCTCCTTAAATAATGGTTTTTAATTATTTTCAATATACAAAAAAAAAAGAAAAAATAGCAATATACAAAATATGAAAAGATTCGCCACCAAGCCACCAGTGATTTTTTTCTACAATGTCAATTTTTATAAAGATTGACATTTTTATAGCCTTTCTAATCAAGCGTTTCAGAAAAAAAATGTCAACCTTTATAAAGGTTGAACAAAAAACCTGGGATTATACTATTGTAAAAATGAGGCTGATTCATGAAGCGAGAAGTTCTGAGGATAGAAATGAGAATTAGTTTCAGGGAGGTAATAGAAAAATGAGAATTAAGAAATTAACGTTGTTACGATTTGCGAAAATCTGCTTGATAGTTGCTTTAACTCTTGTTCTGAGTAGTTGCGGCACCGATAAAAAAGCTGGCTGCCTGGACACAGGCGGGATTAACCCGGATTTTTCAAGTTTACCACCCGGTCCACTGGTTATGTTTTCAATCGATAAAGTAGATGGTATCCGGATATATCGACTGGTAAAACGTGAAGGCGCTTCGCTCTGGTGCCTCGGCGGGGAAGAGGTTCCCCCAGGCAGTGGAAACCGCAAAGACGCGGCAATTATGTTATTGTTCCACAGGTTACCCTGTAAAGTCTCGATAATTACCGCTGAAGTCTACGGACACGGTCATGTCGCTCGTATGGTCGCCACCCAACCGGATGGAACAACTCAAACAGCACTATGCCCCGGGGATAAACAGGTGTTGACCCTTCATGCCGACGCTGATAATCCCTTCATCTCTGTAATACTCTCAGGGCAAGAAGCGGAATGGCTTAAATTACGGTTGGAATAAGATATGGGGCTAGGAAAGAAGTTTTGCATAAAAAGCGAAAATATGATAAACTGAAATATGGTAAAAAAAAAAGTATCCAATCGCTTTATATTTTTTCTCTTATTTGCCGTATCAGGCTTTTCGGGACTTATTTATGAATCCATATGGTCCCATTATTTGAAGCTGTTCCTGGGACATGCCGCATACGCCCAAACCCTGGTGCTGATTATTTATATGGGCGGTATGGCGTTGGGCGCGTGGTTGGTGGCAAAGTATACCCCCCACATCCGCAATTTGCTGCGGGGATATGCCTATATCGAGGGCGCCATCGGCCTGCTGGCCGTCCTGTTTCACCCCCTGTTTGTCAATACCATGGACCTGACCTACTTTTCCCTGATCCCACAGGCCGGTTCCATGCTGGCGGCAAACATCATCCGTTGGGGATTGGCCGCATTATTGATCCTGCCCCAGTCCGTGCTCCTGGGAGCCACTTTCCCCCTCATGAGCGGCGGTGTGATTCGTCGTTTCCCGGCTAAATCCGGCCAATCCCTGGCCATGCTCTATTTTACCAACAGCCTGGGCGCCGCTGTCGGCGTCCTGGTCAGCGGGTTCTTGTTGATCGACGCCGTGGGTCTCCCCGGCACAATCCTCACCGCCGGGATCATTAATATCGTCCTGGCCGCCGTGGTTTTTAATTTGAGCCGGGAAAAACAAACACAGGAAAAAGAAACAAAAGCGGCTAAAGAGACCAAAAAGACGGCGACTCCGCCTCTTGTGCAAGTGACGGAGAACCAGTTATTATCTCGTCGGCTGGTGCTTGGTTTTATGTTGACGGCCGCATTTACCGGTACGGCGTCATTCATGTATGAAATCGGTTGGATACGGATGCTCAGCCTGGTATTGGGCAGTTCTACCCATGCGTTCGAGTTGATGCTCAGCGCCTTTATCATGGGCCTGGCCATCGGTGGATACTGGGTCAGCCGGAACATCGACCGCCTGGAAAATCCCATGCGTCGGCTGGGATATATCCAGTTGACCATGGGTGCATTGGCGTGCATGACCCTGCTCTCTTACGGGCAAACCTTTCATTTAATGGCTTACGCCGTGAACAATTTTCCCAAAACCGGCCAGGGGTATTTTCTATTTAACCTTATCAGTCATGGCACAGCCATGTTGATTATGATTCCTGCTACCATTTGCGCCGGGATGACCCTGCCTTTAATCACTTTTTACCTGATTTCCAGGGGGTACGGTGAAGGCGCCATCGGTAAAATATATGCGGCCAATACCATTGGTTCCATACTGGGAGTTATAATCGGGGTTCATTTTATCATGCCCCTGCTGGGAGTAAAAAACGTCGTTGCCATCGGCGGCGGTATCGATATCCTGGTGGGCGTGGCGCTCCTGTGGTATGTACAAAAGACTGGGAGCCTGGATACCCAAACAACACAAGCTGCTCGTAAGGCGCGGCTGCGTTGGGCAATTACCTCGGCTGTGTTTCTCGGTATCGTGCTGCTCAGTATTTTTGTGATCCAGTTAAATCCTTTAAA
>JAUPLE010000756.1 GCA_030837085.1 Acidobacteriota bacterium
AAGAAGAAAAGAAAAACGAAACCGATACCAATAAACGTTAGTCCTTGTTTCCCGGGATTTCCCCCGGGAATTTACCGAGGCATTCTTCAGCGTATTGACACCATTTCGCGCAGCCCTGGTCCAGTTTGGGGTTGCGCACAATAGTTTGACACTGCGGGCAGGGGCGAGTGGGTTCATCTTTCCAGAATTCGAACTCTGCCCCGCAGTGGGGACAAATAACATCGAAAATATCCCCGGGTTTCCAGAAACGTTGGTCCTGCCCCGGGCAGCGTGGTGTGTTCATTCCCCTATCTCCATCCGGTTCGTCACGAGTTGGCTTTCATGGCCTTTTCCACCATGGTTTGATTATCTTCTTTAAACCTGTAGAATTGGGCCAGGATTTCGTGGCGCAGCAGGGGAATTTTGTCCATATGATCCAGGAGTTCCTGGATATCGGTAAGAAGGGGTGGAGTCTGAGGCTGCAGCGGTACATCCTCCACTTTTTTCTCCGCACGATGCATCGGTTCTTCATCCAGGAGGAACCAGTCCAATGATATTCCAAAACGTTTTCCCAGGTTGTATACAGTATAGATATTGGGAGTTGCGCGGCCGATCGAGTTCCTGACGTAAGTGATCCTATTGATATTGAGAGCCGCGGCCATGTTGGTGACCGTAATTTTATTGGTTTTGCGGACTTTTTCCAATTTGTCGCCGATTGTCTTTGCGAATTCATCGATAGTCATGATATCTCCTTAATTTTAAGTTCTATAAGGTTTGTATACGTAAACGAGAAGGGGAAAGTTCACAATTTCCGGGAAGAAAGCTGCGCATACGATTCGAAATTCGTCGTCAAAGACACAATTGACTTCGTACGAGAAGCGTTTTGCCCTAATCAGAACAAATCGAGATACACACCGGACGCAAAAAGCGTCCAGAATAAAGCTAATAGCGTCCAATTGGACGCAATTTGCGTCCAGTCGGAAGCAAATCGATTCTCAATCGAAGCTTTTATTTAATTTTTCAGGGCAAATCGCTACACTAACGATGCAATTTACGTCTCTCGGGACTCGATTGGCTTCCCTGGTGAAGCTATCTCCTTTAAGTAAAGCGTAAATAGTTGCACGCTGGACGCAAAAAGATTCCGACGGGATAAAAATAGCGTCCGATGAGACGCAAATTGCTTCTGAGGCGACGTAAAACAATGCACATGCGACGCAAAAATATCCATGCGTGAAGTGATTTTCAAAATTAAACAATCCTGACTTCAATATTAATGGAAACGGGGAAACGGGGACAGGCGAAAAATTGCCCTTTATTTGAAAAAAAAGCAAGTTCATGTATAATAGAGGTGGAGGTTAAATGAATACCATGACTAACCCGGAAGAAGCCAAACAAATTCCATATGGCATGACCGATTATAAGCTTGTCCGCCGCGGCAATTATTATTACCTGGATAAAACGCCATATATCAAAGAAATCGAGCATTTCGGCAGATACTTGTTTTTTATCCGCCCCAGGCGTTTTGGTAAATCCTTTTTTCTCTCATTGCTGGAATCCTATTATGATGTTTATTATAAAGATCAATTGGAGGAATTGTTCAGCGGCACATGGATTTATGCCCATCCCACCCCGGAACGGAGTCAGTACCTGGTACTGTCCTTTAATTTTTCACAAATGGAGCTCGTCAAAGAGAAGCTGGAAACATCTTTTATAAATTATACCAAAAGGATCGCACTCTCTTTTCTACGAAAATATGCCGATTTATTGCTCAAGGATGTGGATTTCACAAAAAAAAACATAGAAGAAAGCCTCTCACCGGCGGATATCCTTTCCACCGTCATTGGTTTTTGCAAGGATTCCCATCGTGATTTGTATGTGATCGTGGACGAGTATGATAATTTCGCCAATACCCTGCTCACCACCTCCGGTTCATCCGCCTACCTGGAAATAACCCGCGGCAAAGGCTTTTTGAGGTCTTTTTTTAATGTCTTAAAAGGCGGTACCACCGGGACCGATGCACCGATTAAACGCTTATTTATTACCGGCGTCTCTCCTATCACCATGGACGATGTCACCAGTGGCTTTAATATCGGGGAACAGATTTCCCTCCTCCCGCAATTTAACCAAATGCTGGGTTTTACCCGGCAGGATGTGGAGGATATGCTGGATTATTATACCGCTGCCGGACTTTTACCCCCCAATCACAACGACCTCCTGGAATTGATTGATTTTTGGTATGGGAATTATTTGTTTTCTGAAGATGATCACGTCACCATGTATAATACCGACATGGTCCTGTATTTCATGACAAATTATTTGCCCGGTCATAAAATCCCCAGGGATTTAATCGACCATAATGTCCGCATCGATTACGGGAAGCTCAGGCACCTCATTGTCGTGGATAACGATAAAACTTACCCCACCACTAACGGCAATTTCAGCAAGTTAAAACAGATCCTGGAAACCGGTGAAATTTTATCCAACATAGTCAAAGGCTTCCCCATTGACGAAGTCACCGATACCACTAATTTCAATTCCCTCTTATTCTACTTCGGATTGCTAACCATCAATGGTACTATGTTAGATCAACTAAGGCTGGTGATCCCCAATGAAACCGTAAAACGTCTCTACTACGATTATATCCTGAAAGCCAACCGGGAAACCGGGGCATTTTCCATGAACATGGGCGCCTACAGTGAGCTGATGCGCGGTATGGCCTTTCGCGGCGAATGGGAACCCCTGTTGACGTATATTATCAATTTGATGGGCGAGACAATGGCGCTGCGCGACTTTATCACCGGCGAAAAGTCCCTCCAGGCGTTTCTTAATGTCTACCTGGGCCTCAGCGACCTCTATTTGGTTCACGGCGAAAAAGAATTGAACATGGGTTATGCCGATCTTTTCATGGAACCCTTTGTCGCCCGCTACCCCGAAGTGACCTATGCCTATTTGATAGAGATCAAATACGTGCCGGCCGATAAAAAAGTCAGCCGTAAAAAACTAAATCAATTAAAAAAGGAAGCGGAAACCCAATTGAACCAATATAGTCTCGATAAAAAGTTCCAAAAAGTCCTGGCAAAATCCACTTTGACCCGCTTGATGGTGATTTTCTCCGGTCACCAGCCCTTATACCTGGGAAAAGCGGAATAAATGCCTCCCTTTTTTCACTGCCCGAAGGCCCCGTTTCCATTTTCCATTTTCCATTTTTCATTTTTCTTTTTTACTTTTTACTTTTTAATTGCTTCGGGACAGACAAGAATCCGGCTGCAGGTGCTGCTTTTCCACTTTTCCCATTTTCCTGTTGATAAACGCCTGGAAAAATATTATAATAATCCCATGAAAAGGAGCACTAATGAAATTTGCAGACCCAAAGAATGATATCGCCTTCAGGAAAATCTTCGGCGACGAAAATAAAAAGGAAATCCTCATCAGCTTTCTCAATAACCTGCTCAACTTTGTCGGAACCACAAAAGAAATTATCGACATTACTATTACCGACCCCTACCAGGTACCCAGGCTCGAAGAACTCAAACAAACCATCCTGGACATTAACGCCGTGGACAAACGAAATATCCATTACATCATCGAAATGCAGGTCATCCATACCGCCGCCTTTGAAAAAAGGGTTATGTATTATGTCAGCAAGGCATATTCCCAGCAGCTCAGCAGGGCCGAAGATTACCCTAAATTAAACCAGGTTATCTTTTTAGGGTTCCTTGATTTTGTCCTATTCAAAGAAAATCCCGGCTATACTACCCGCCATCTTATTTTAGAGGAGAGCACGAACGGGCATTATTTTAAGGATTTTGACTTGAACTTCGTTGAATTACCCAAATTTGAGAAAAACCTCAAAGAATTGTCCGACGTAAAAGAGAAATGGATTTATTTCGTAAAGAATGCC
>JAUPLE010000757.1 GCA_030837085.1 Acidobacteriota bacterium
AGGATAAAAAGCGATCCCTCAGCAATTAGAGCGAAGTTTTCACATTTTCAATTTTATATGAGTGAAGGTTATATTTTAAAACAAACAGGTGGGATGCTGTCAACTAAAAACGGGTTAAAAAAAATTTGAGGATCAAAACCGGGGCCACCGACGCCGTCGGTACTTTAAAAATTCATGACCCCCAGGTGACGCAGGGCAAGGTAAGCAGCGCCTATCACCCCGGCGGAATCCCCCAACCGGGCGGGAATCACCGGGATATCCCCCCGCGGCACCCCGAACAGGGATTTTTTTATAAAGGGGCCCAGTCGTTCATACCATATGGGAAGATTAGAAACTCCGCCTCCCAGGATAATGGCTTCCAGGTCAAGGGCGTTGATAACATTGGCAAAAATTTCCCCCATGATGCGCAGACTTTGTTCAAATAGTTCTATTGCCTGGGCATCCCCCGCCCGGTACAGCGCGTATATTCCCGGGACATCCAATTGTTGACCGGAAGCTTCATAAAAGCGCCTGCACATGCTGGGACCGGAGAGGTAGGCTTCGGCGCAGCCTTTTCGACCGCACCCGCACAGCCTACCGTTATAATCAATGGTAGTATGCCCGATTTCACCGGCCCCGCCCCGGGCGCCCCGGTACAGTTTGCCGTCCAGGATTAATCCATACCCCATACCGGTGCCGATAATAACGCCCATGACATAGCGGTATTTATCTTCGCAAGAAGCAAAGTACTCTGCCAGGGCCAGGCAATTGGCGTCGTTTTCCACCACCAGGGGAACGGTCAGCATTTCCCTGAGTTTCCCGATGAATCCCGGGGTTTCATAGATAAGCGAATTGGGGCTGCCGAAGAGGCGATCTTCTTCCGCCACGTAAGTCCCTGGTGTGCCGATACCCACGGCGGAAAAAGATTGATTCCCCGCCGCCTGTTTGATGACGGCGTCGATATCTTTCAACACCTCATCCATTTCACCTAAGGTCCTTACCAACCTCCGATACCGCGCCAGGACATTCCGTTGATTGTCCATAAGGCACGCCTCGACTTTGGTTCCGCCCAGGTCTACTCCAATTACATATTGTTTCATGGGAGTCGTTTCACCGGCCCTCGCAATTAACAGCTATTCGACGTGCTTTCTTTTTATTTTCCTGTTTTTTCGAAATATTTCGCTTGTTGTTCCGGGGTTAAGATTTCTTTCACCTTTTCATTAAATTTGGTGTTAAAGGGTTTCATCTTCTCGCCGATTTCTTTTTTCAATTTAATAAATTCTTCTGAATCCTTTTTCAAACCTTTCATTTTTTTGACCACCTGGCTTCGTTCGGCCAGGATTTCGGGTGTAAAAATTTCCTTATAAAGGGCCTCGCATTTCGTTTTCTGCTCAGCGGTAAGATCGAGGACCAGTAATTTTTTGGGCAATATGGATTTGGGTTTTTTGGGATTGGCTTTTTGGGCGTCCGCCTGTTTTTGGGAGTCGCCTTGTGTCACTTGTTTTTCTCCTGCTTTTTCTTTGCTTCCACCACACTGGACAATAAAGAAAACCAGGGCCATCACAGCGATCAACAAGGCAAAAATTCTAAAATTCTTCTTCATAACATGTACCTCCGAATGTCAATTTTTTCCTTTCTATTATAAATACATTTGTTTTATATTTCAAGCGATATTTCATTAAATGTTGACTTTTTCGCGTTCACAAGGTATGATTTCATTTCACAATAAAAGAGGAGTCCCATGATTTTAGGAATTTTCGATTATTTAATTATTGGAGTGTACTTCCTGTTTGTGTTGGGAATAGGCTATTACCTGAAAAATTCCATAAAAAGCAGTGAAGACTATTTCCTGTCGGGCCGGTCCATTTCGGCCTGGGTAACCGGTCTGGCCTTTATCGCCGCCAACCTGGGTGCGTTGGAGGTTATGGGCATGGTGGCCAATTCGGCAAAGTACGGCATTCTCACTGTCCATTTTTATTGGATAGGGGCCATCCCGGCCATGGTGTTCGTGGGGGTATTCATGATGCCTTTTTATTACGGTTCCCGGGCGCGCTCCGTGCCGGAATACTTGAAACTGCGTTTCGATGAAAAAACCCGCGGTCTCAATGCCATCTCTTTCGCCTTGATGACGCTCCTGATGTCCGGCATCAACATGTATGCAATGGGTATTATCTTCAACCTGCTGCTAGGATGGTCGTTCCATTTAAGCATCTGGGTTGCCGCCGGCATCGTATTGGTGTATGTTTTTTTCGGCGGGCTAACCTCCTCTATTTACAATGAGGTGGTGCAGTTTTTCTTGATTGTTTTCGGGCTTTTTCCTCTTTCCTATCTTGGTCTGCGCGAAGTCGGCGGTTGGTCGCAATTGGCGGCGCGGCTGCCGGAAAACCTGACCAAAAGCTGGAGCACCTTATCTTCCGCTAGCGGGAATCCTATGGGGATCGAGTGGTTCGGTATGATTTTCGGGCTCGGCTTTGTTCTTTCCTTTGGCTACTGGTGTACGGACTTCCTGGTAGTGCAGCGGGCCCTGGCTTCCAAAAACCTGAACGCGGCCCAGCGTACCCCGTTAATCGCGGCCTTCCCCAAGATGATATTCCCGTTATTCGTGGTATTGCCCGGGTTGTTGGCCATTTACAAAATCCCGGCGGCCACGCTCGGTTCCAATTACAACATGGCTTTGCCGCTGTTAATGAAAGAGTATTTCCCCACCGGTCTGTTGGGTTTGGGATTAACGGCGCTCCTGGCCAGTTTCATGTCGGGTATGGCCGGGAATGTGACGGCCTTCAATACCGTGTGGACCTTCGATATCTACCAGAGTTACATTAATCCGCATAAAGATGACCGTCATTATGTGTGGATCGGGAAAATGACCACGGTGGTAGGGGTGCTGGCCAGTATTGGGTTGACTTATGTGGTAATGTATTTTAATAACCTTATGGATTACATGCAGTTGCTCTTTTCTTTTTTTAATGCGCCGCTGTTTGCGACGTTCTTGTTGGGTATGTTCTGGAAGCGGACGACGCCTAACGGGGCTTTTTATGGGTTGGTCAGCGGTATTGTTGCGGCTGCTGCTCATTACTTCCTGGTGTATAAAACGGGGTTTATCGTTTACGGGTCGGAAATGACGGCTAATTTTTATGGCGCTATAGCGGCCTGGACCGTTTGTTTCTTGTTTACCATTTTGATTAGTTTTATTACCAGGGGAAGGCCCGATAACGAGTTGGTTGGCCTGGTATATTCGTTGACGCCCAAGCAGGATCGGAGTAAAATGCCGCTTTATTTGAAACCCGGGTTCCTGGCGCTGGTTATCCTGGCGTTGACCCTGGTGTTGAATCTTTTATTTTGGTAGTATGAGTAATAGATAGGAGTAATAATTATGGATATCAAGTTACCGTTGGGTTTGGTATTTACCATTATCGGTTTGTTGTTGGTGGGCAGTGGGTTGGTTCATGCGGGCGAAGTGGTGCAAAAGCTTCAATTCAATTTTAATCTCTGGTGGGGAGGGGTTATTTGTTTATTCGGACTCTTCATGCTGGGGCTCCACTTCAAGAAATCGCAGAAAAAGACCCATAAATGACGGGGAATAGCCATTGCCTATCTTTGCAAATGCCTTGCCGGAACCATTTCTTGCTTTTATATGTGCGGCGGATTATATCTTTTCGAGTAATTAGACCTTTCCCACGGAATTTTTTACCATTCCCACGAAGTTTTAATCCTTTCCCACGGAGTTTATAAGCTTTCCCACGCAATTTTAAGCCATTCCCACGGAATTTTTTGGCTTTCCCACGAAGTTTTATAACGTTCCCACGGAGTTATAACCATTTCCCACAGAGATTTTAGGCGTAC
>JAUPLE010000758.1 GCA_030837085.1 Acidobacteriota bacterium
AGGAGTTGCTAATGTCGGTGCATTCGGTAGGGCCATAAGTGTTTATTATCTCAGCGCGGCATTCTTCCGACTCCAACCAATCGATCAAAACAGACATGTAAATAGGTTCCCCCCCGAGAAAAACGTAACGCAGGGAAGTTAACTGTTTTTGCTCTACGGAGCTTTCATATTCTACCAGTTTGTAAAACATACTGGGGGTGCAATTAATCCAGGTGACACGGTTATGATGGATTTCGCCCAGTAAGGACCGAGGTTCGAAATAATTGAAATGGGGAATGCATAAAGTACCGCCGGTGATTATTGACGCGTACAGGTTCTTTTGCGTCAGGTCAAAACTTAAAGAGGTAAGCCACAAATTAGAATCCTTTTCCCCCAGGTTGAAATCGCTAACAAACCAGTGCATCAGATTCATAAATCCGCTGTGATAGACGCCAGCGCCTTTGGGCATGCCCGTGGAACCGGATGTAAAGATAATATATATGAGGTCTCCCGGTGCGCTGGCGGGCGCTAAAGTGGCTGCGGACTCGCGCTGCATTTCCTCCGCCAGTTCCGTTTTATCCAACGCCAGCATCTCCTGTTGGCGGGACAGGGAATGAAGGGGCCGCTGCCGAACGATACCACTGCCAGTCAATAAAAAGGCGGCGCCGGAATTCTCCAGCATGGCAATAATGCGGTTATCGGGATAATCGGGATCGATGGGCACATAGGCCCCCCCTGCCGTCAAAATCCCCAGTATTGCGACTAAAGCTTCAAGAGACCTTTCCATCATAATCCCGGTTGCCATATTAGGTTTTATGCCACGTTTTCTCAATAACCGCGCCAGCCGGTTGACTTTTTCCTGTAATTGCCGGTAAGTAATAACCATTTTTTCCATGTTCCCTTCAACCTGGGTCATACTAGTTACTGCAATGTGTCCCGGAGTTCGACCTACCTGCTCCTGGAACACCTGAAAAATGGTCTTATCCTGTGGAAAATCAACAACCGAATTATTTAAATCGTATATTAAGTGCTGTTTTTCCTCTACCGGGAGGATATCTATTTCCGCTATTTTTAGCTCGGGATTTGCCGCAATACTGGCAATGCTTTTTTTAAAATACACGATAAACCGCTGGATGGTCTCCGCTTTGAAGAGGGAGGTACTGTATTCTAATTTAAAGAGATAGTTATTATATTCTTCGCAATACAATGTCATATCAAATTTGGAGGACCAGCCAAGGTCTCGATATCGTGTCACTCTTATACCGGGAAAAACGATCGGCGGCATCTTCATATTTTGTAAAACGAACATAACGTCAAATAATGGATTCCGGCCGGTATTTGCGGCCGACCGAGTTTCGTTTACCAGTTGCTCATACTGGTATTGCTGGCTGTCAAAGGCTTGCAATGTGTTCTCCTTGACCTCAGCTAAAAATTCGGGAAAACGCTTCTCCCCGGTAGGGAAATTTCGGATAACCAGTGTATTGATAAATAGTCCGATCAATTGCGCCAGGTCCTGGTGCTGCCGTCCGGCCATGGGACTTCCTACTACAATATTATCCTGGTCGCAGAGCTTTGATAGGAATATATTGAAGGCGCTTAATAATATCATATAAAGCGTGGTATCTTGCTGTAATGAAAAAGCTAGTAAGGCCTCTTTTTCCCGCTCCTCGATTTCAAATGGAATGAGTTTACCATCATAATTGGGGTCAACAGACCTCGGGTAATCAGTGGGCAAATGTAATACTTCTACCTGGTGTTCCCGGGACTCTACTTGACGATTGCCCTGTATGCCACCGGTGTTACTACTTGCTGCGATGCGGTCGATTTTTCTTTTTTCATTAATCCAGTTTACATAATCTTTATATTGAATAGTCAACGCCGGCAATTTTTCCCCGTTGTAAAGGGTAAGAAATTCCTCGATAAAGATGCCCGTGGAAACGCCGTCGGAAACAATGTGATGTATATCGAACAATAAGAAATATACCTCTGCTGCCACTTTTACCAGCCTCAACCGCAGCAATGGGAAACGGCTCAAATCAAAGGGCCGAATGAAATTCTTTTCAATGGTTTTGAACTCTTGCGGTATTACACTGCTCGCCAACTGCTGGCCGCTGAGCGCAAACTCATCGTATTCTACTTCGAATGCTGCCTCTTCCCAGGCATGTACCCTCTGTACGGGTTTACCATCTACCAATTCAAAAGAGGTTCTCAGGCTCTCATGCCGATGAATCATCCCTTTAAGCGCAGTTTCAAATTTTTCCTTAAAAGCCCTTCCATCCAGGCGCAGGACTTCCGGTATGTTATAACTCACACTCCCTGGTTCCATTCGCTGGAAGATAAAAAATCTTTCCTGGGCGGGAGATAATTCATAATACTCTTTTTTTTCTACTGGTTCGATTGGTAATTGTTTGCTTTTCTTTGCCGTTTCAATATACCGGGCGAGGTCATTAACAGTGGGGGCTTTGAATATTTCACCAAGGGGTATTTGGATATCAAATCGTTTATGAATTCGCAGTGCCAGCCCCGTGGATTTCAATGAATGGCCACCCAACCGGAAGAAATTATCATAGATACCGATCCGGTTGCGTTCAATTCCCAATACCTCGGAAAACATTCCCACCAGGATATGCTGCATCTCGTTCTGCGGCGGTACATAATCCCTGGCAGCAGAGCGATTGCGATCCGGTTCCGGCAATGCCTTACGATCCAATTTTCCGTTGGGATTCAGCGGCATTTTTTCCAACATCACGAAATAGGCCGGGACCATGTAAGCAGGCAATCCAACAGCCAGGTAATCCCGCAGTTCCGCGGTCTCCGGTGCCTCAGTCGGATGGAGTGCCGCGGGAATAATATATGCGCAGAGATATTTATCCTCTCCCTCTTCACTCTCT
Source organism: Acidobacteriota bacterium (assembly GCA_030837085.1). Classification (GTDB taxonomy): domain Bacteria; phylum Acidobacteriota; class Aminicenantia; order UBA2199; family UBA2199; genus JAKAGC01. The sequence continues at coordinate 2,871 of JAUPLE010000758.1, forward strand.
CGCGCCACTACCACGACCTCCCGGACCCTGGGGTGGCTGAGTAAACGCCTCTCGATTTCGCCCAATTCGATGCGAAATCCCCTGACCTTGACCTGGTGATCAATCCGGCCCAGGAATTCAATATTTCCACATGGCAGCCACCTGGCCAGGTCGCCGGTTCTGTACAGAATATAGGTCCTATTCGTCTTATAGGACCTATTAAATTTTTCTGCTGTTAATTCGGGCCGGTTCAAATAGCCCCGCGCCACTCCTACTCCACCGATATATAATTCTCCCGGTACTCTTCCAGGCTGTATATTCCCATTTTTATCCAGGATAAAAACTCTGACATTCTGCATTGGCTTCCCAATGGGAATATTATCCGTATATACCCCACCTTTCAATGAGTAGAGGGTAGAATAAACCGTACCTTCCGTCGGTCCATAAATGTTTTCCAGGGAAATCTCGGTATTAAATTGCTTGAACCTTTTAATTAACTTCGGTATAAGAGCTTCCCCGGCTAGAAAGATATATTTGAGACCGGATAATTTTATTATATTCTGGGGATGTGCTTCTAAGTCATCCACAAAAACGCTGAACATAGAAGGTACAAAATTAATATGCGTGATACAATACCGCTCTATAGCCGCCGATATAACAGCAGGATCTTTTTCACCACCTCTTTCCAGGATTGCTAATTTACCTCCTTCCAAAAACCAACCGAACAGTTCGGATACAGATACATCAAACATATAGGATGTTTTTAGCAAGAAGGTATCCGCTGCCTTTAGCGGGTATTCCCTCTGCATGGCGGTCAAAATATTCACCACCGATGAATGTTCTACGGCTACCCCCTTGGGTCGTCCGGTAGTACCGGAAGTGTAAATAACATAAGCAAGATTTGAAGATTTAAAATTCGAAGCACGAATATCGAAATTCGAAACAAATTCAAAATTCAAATGTTCAAAATACAAAACAAATGCAGCTCCAAAATGTCTGTTTTCGTTTTGGTCATTTATTTTTTGGTCA
>JAUPLE010000077.1 GCA_030837085.1 Acidobacteriota bacterium
AAACCCCATAACGGTATTCTCTGGCACCAGACAGTGCTGGACTGGCTGGACCAATGGTTGAAAGATAAAAAATAACAATCGCCTTCTACGACCAGCCCCGCGGCGCGGGGGCCCTCATAAGTTTGAGATGCGGTTTGATACCCAGGAAACCTTTTGGCCGTGCAATAGGGGCCCCCAGCATGGGGGTCCCTGGACCCCCAAAAACTTTTGATAATGAAAATCTATGAAAATATCTCACAATTAATCGGTAATACACCCCTGGTGAAATTGAACAAAGTTACTGCCGGGTGCGGGGCAAAGGTAATCGCTAAATTAGAGTTTATGAACCCCTGCCACTCCGTAAAAGATAGGATCGGCCGCGCCATGATCGAGGATGCGGAAAAGCGCGGTATATTGAATAAGGATACGGTGATTATCGAACCCACCAGCGGTAATACAGGTATTGCGCTGGCGGCAATGTGCGCGCTGAAAGGCTACCGGCTGATCCTTGTGATGCCCGAATCCATGAGCATCGAACGCCGCAAGATAATTACCGCCTTTGGCGCAGAAATCGTATTGACGGCTGCTGAAAAAGGTATGGGAGGAAGCGTCGAAAAAGCCGAAGAAATGACGGCCCAACTGAAAAACGCTTTTATGCCTTATCAATTTAAAAATCCCGCTAACCCGGCCATTCATAGGCAAACCACCGCCGAGGAAATCTGGCGCGATACAGATGGAACAGTGGATATTTTTGTGGCCGGCGTGGGCACCGGCGGCGCCATTACAGGCGTTTCCGAGGTGTTGAAAAAATATAAACCCGGCCTTAAAACCGTGGCTGTCGAGCCGGATGCATCGCCAGTGCTTTCGGGCGGTAAACCGGGTCCCCATAAAATCCAGGGAATCGGCGCCGGCTTTATCCCGGATATTTTGAACCGAAACATTATCGATGAAATCATCCGGGTCCGCGACGACGAAGCGCTTGCCATGACCCGTAAACTCATCCGCGAAGAAGGAATTTTTTGCGGTATCTCGGCCGGCGCCGCCGTATATGCCGCTCTAAATGTGGCAAAACGAAATGAAAACCAGGGAAAAACAATCGTGACGATCTTACCGGATACAGCCGAACGGTACTTAAGCACCACGTTATTCGAAGAAGAATAATGAGGAAATAGCAATGAGTATTCATAAACCTGGGAATATCATGGCGGATTCCATTAGAAAAACAGTCGAAGCCTTATGCCTTCCCCAGTCGTATGAAAAAGTTTTTTATAGGGACCGGCACGAAGTGCCCATGCCCTCAGTCCGCCTACTGGGGGAAGTAATGGAACTGGTACGCGCCATATTATTCCCCGGGTATTTCGGCAACTCCGATTTGAATCCCCGGAATATGGAGTATTATACCGGTGCTGCCGTGGACAAATTGGTGACGCTGCTTTCTGAGCAGATCAAAAGCGGCTTCTGCGTAAACTGTTTCCTGGAAGAAGTATCTTACTGCGAGGATTGCCATAAAAAAGCCCATACATGTATTGAGCAGTTTATTATCTCGCTCCCAGCAATCCGCCAGCAGTTGGCCACGGATGTGGAAGCGGCATTCTATGGCGACCCTGCCGCCAAAAGTAAGAATGAGACTATTTTCTGTTACCCCAGCATAAAAGCCCTTACCAGTTACCGCACCGCACACCGGTTATACGAACTGGGAATCCCGCTGATTCCCCGCATCCTTACAGAGATGGCCCATTCAGAGACAGGCATCGACATCCACCCCGGCGCCCAAATCGGCGATTATTTTTTTATCGATCACGGCACCGGAACGGTCATCGGCGAAACCGCCATCATCGGCAAAAATGTGCGCCTTTACCAGGGCGTCACCCTGGGCGCCGTGAGTTTCCCCGCGGATGATAATGGAAACCCTATCAAAGGCATCCCCCGTCACCCCATCGTGGAAGATGACGTAATAATCTATGCCGGCGCAACTATCCTGGGACGGGTAACCATCGGTAAGGGCTCGGAAATCGGCGGTAATGTCTGGATTACCTCGGATGTACCCCCCCATACACATGTGGTCCAACGGCAACCAAAAAAGATATTTGTTAAATCGACTTACTGATGCCTCCGGCGGGCAGGGCCCTTTTTATAAAAAGGGCCCTGCACCCACAAAAATTTTTTATTCTGAGACTCTGTTTGATGCCAGGGAAACCTTTTGGCCGTGCAATAAAAACCCCCAGCATGGGGGTTTAACGATAGGCAAAAGCGGAAAGAACTCTCTCTATCGCCATCCGGATCGCCTCATTAAGAGGATAATATTTTTGTGCCAGGGATAAATCAATGCCATACAACATCATACAATAATTTTTCATAATAGGTACATCCATAGGGGCTGGCGTTTCCACTGTTTCCAATATATGGACAGTTTTCAAATAATTCTCGCTGCATTTTTGTTTGATCTCCCGGCAGGTGACCAACTGGGGCCGGCTGTTTTTGTCCAGCACGGCAGAGAAACCGAAAAGCCGACAAACCATGGGTCGCATTTTATAAGCCAGGCAGCGGCCGGCGGTTTCTCTTTTGCCCGGGTAAGTCAACAGGATGCAGGTGTGATTATCCGCGGCTTCCATTTCCGTAAGTTTTCTCAAATAATCTTCGCATTGGTCTTCTTTATAGAGTGAATAGGCCAGGGGTAAGAATTCCAGTACAGTGGCGGTAATATCATGTTTCTCGCAGCAGTGGCTGCAAAAGCGGAGGCATTTCAAACCGGTTTCTTTTTTAAATCGTTGAACATCTGCGTCCAGACGGCGATATATCTTTTTTACTTCTTTAACTTTTTCTTCAATGGTCATTGTTGTTTTAAGGACCATAATGTACCTGGCAAACGTTAAGCCTTTATTAAGGTGGCATTAAAAAATTTTAATCTTACCTCCGGTGGGTCAGAACCCTTTTGAAAAAGGGTTCCGACACCTACTAAAACTTCTGATAATGAGAAGTATTGCGGGGGTCCAGGGGGCTGCACGCGGCGCGTGCGCCCTATTTGTAGAACTATCACTGAAGGATGACATTAATAACTTCATCTGGCTCGGCGCCTAAAACTATTGTTAGTTAAAAGTTTTGGGAGGTCCAGGAACCCTTTTTCAAAAGGGTTCCTGGTCGCCGAAGGCACATTTGATTGACATTCTCTCCAATAAAGATTATATTTTACAAATGAAAAAAGGAGACAAATGAGAATCTTAATCGTTGAGGACGATAAGAAGGTAGCAGGTTTTTTAAAAAAAGGACTTAAAGAAGAACAATACGCCGTTGATGTCTGTTACGACGGCGAAGAAGCCCTGTTCCAATCCCAGGTCAACCAATACGACCTTATTATCCTCGATATCATGCTGCCTAAAAAGAATGGCTTTGCCGTCTGCAAACAAATAAGGGAAGAAGGCAATCTTACCCCTATCCTGATGCTCACTGCCAGGGACCAATTGGAAGATAAAGTAAAAGGACTCCAGGAAGGGGCCGACGACTACCTGACCAAACCCTTTGCCTTTGAAGAACTCCTGGCCAGGATCAAAGCGCTGCTCAGGAGAACCCAGGATTATAAAACCAAAACCCTGAACGTAGGCGATTTAGAATTAGATCCTGTTTCACGGAAAGTAACCCGGCAGGGCAAACCCCTCTCCCTAACAGGCAAAGAATACGCCCTCCTCGAATACCTGATGCGCAACAAAGGCAGAACCATTACGCAATCTATGATAATTGATCACGTGTGGGATATGAATTTCGATGGACTCAGCAATGTCGTCAATGTCTATATCAATCACCTCAGGGAAAAAATCGATAAAGGATTTGCCCAAAAGTATATACATACCATCCGTGGTGTAGGTTACCAGATCGATGAAAATCCAAGTATTTAGAACCATCCGTTCGCGGCTAACCCTTTTGTATGCAGTAGTCCTGGCACTCATTTTCCTGGTTGCCGATATAATGCTTTACCAGAGTTTTAAAATGAGCCTCATTGAGGCCATTGACGGAACCCTTCTTACCGCGGCGGAAGAAACAGAAACCACCATTGCTAAAATTCCCATCGAAAAATGGAAAACCAGCGTTAAAGAAGTAGAACGGGGGTTTGTGGTAAACCGCCTATACATCCAGATAGTAGAAATACCCTCCGGGAAAGAAGAGAATTTTCTCATGGTGGCCCGTTCCGGGATACTGGCTGAAAACATCTCCCAGAAAATGATATGGGAAAGCCTTGCCCGTCTGTTCCCGACTCAACCCGTGTACATGAATGTCAATGAAGAAAGCCCGGCCACTCACCCCATGCGGATTATTCTCTACCCCTTACATAAGGTGCCTGATAAGAAATACTTAATCGAAGTCGGCACTTCCCTTAAAAAAGTAGCCAATACCTTGAAAAATTTTCTCAATGTATTAATGATTTCCGTACCGCTGTTATTGTTATTTTCCGTATTGGGAGGATATTTCATTCTCACCAAAGCCTTGCAGCCGGTGAAAGCAGTGGTACAGACCGCCCGGAAAATCACTACCGAAGACCTTAGCCACCGCATCGATTCTAAAAACCGCAAAGATGAAATCGGTGAACTGATTACAACATTCAACCAGATGATTTCCCGGTTAGAGCAATCAGTGATGCAGCTCAAACAATTTTCCAGCGATGCCTCCCACGACCTGAAAACCCCCTTGACCATCATCCGCGGCGAAATCGAAATCGCCTTGCGGAAGAGCCGGTCGTCAAAAGAATATATAAAAACATTAACCAGCATCCAGGAAGAGGCCGGGAAATTGGAAATCATTATCGAGAACCTGTTGTTTCTTTCCCGCATCGATTCCTCGGATCAAAGCCTATCTTTAAAAGCAGTCCCGCTGGACGAAATCATTCTTAATGTCTTTGAAAAGGCAGAGCAATTGGCCAACAAAAAAGGACTTATTTTCTTGATTGGGGAAATGGAGCCGACTCTTATTCGTGGGGAATCCATCCTATTGAGCCGCCTGGCGATGAATATTTTGGATAACGCCATCAAATATACACCCGCGGGGGGGCGGGTGGAGATTTCCCTGGAAAAAACCGGCAAGAGCGTTCGTCTTAGTGTGCAGGATACCGGGATTGGTATTCCTGGGGAGTCGCTCCCTCATATATTCGATCGCTTTTACCAGGTAGATAAATCGCGTACCCAGCGCAGTCAGGGTTCCGGTTTAGGGCTTTCGATTGTGAAAAAAATCGCCGATATCCACGGCGCAGCAGTGGAAGTGAAGAGCGAAGTGGGCAAGGGAGCTGTATTCCAGGTCATTTTCCCTTTGCTTATCTGAAGATAAGTCTACTAGTTGACCTATTTCTGGTCATACTGTTCGATCATTTTATTGAAAGCGTCGTTATCGGCTTTGAAATTTTTCGCTTTTTCGCCCACACGAATAATGCGGATGGTTTTAATCGAATCGCCCTGTTCGATTTTATTGACCACATCCTTGCCTTCGATCGTTTCACCAAAAACCGAGTGGCGGTCATCCAGCCAGGGGGTGGGTTTATGGGTAATGAAAAATTGGCTGCCGTTGGTGCCAGGGCCGCGGTTAGCCATGGATATAATCCCCCCTTTATTGTGCCTCAGGACGGGATTAAACTCATCCGGGAAAGTATAACCCGGGCCGCCGGCGCCTGTTCCTGAAGGATCGCCGGACTGGATCATGAAATCGGCAATCACCCGGTGAAATTTCAAACCATTGTAATAAGGCGTCCCCAGTGGTTTGGCGCTATTTTTTATTTTACCTTCAGCTAGCCCAACAAAATTGCATACAGTCATTGGCGCTTTTTCGAAGTCGAGGCGCAGTACGATCAGGCCTTTAGTGGTTTCCATTTCCACGTAAAGACCGTCTTCTTTGTATTCCCTGGCGTTCACATTTATAAACATGAGAAGACACACAACAAAGGCAGTTAAGATTAGAAGCTTCTTCATTTTTTCCTCCAGTGGGTAACATTATATGACAAATAAACAATAAGGTAAAGTCACAAGCGTTTGACTTTTTTGAGATTTTAGAATAATATTAACCTCTAAATTTAGCAAAAACAGAGCAGGAGTTATAACATGGAGCAACGAGATGTGATTATATTAGGTTCAGGGCCGGCCGGTTTGACGGCGGCGATTTATGCTGCCAGGGCCGGGTTAAAACCATTGGTTTTTGAAGGAGTACGGGCCGGTGGGCAGTTAATGATTACCACTGAAGTAGAAAATTTCCCCGGTTTCAGCGAGGGGATTAACGGCCCGGAATTAATGCAGGAAATGCGAGCCCAGGCTGAGCGTGTCGGCGCGGACCTGGAGTCCGAAGAGGTAACCAAAGTCGAACTGGCGCCTGAGAAAAAGATCGTGTGGGTAGAAGACGAGGCCTATGAAGCTAAAACCGTAATTATTGCCACAGGGGCCACGGCTAATCTATTAGGTCTGGCCAGTGAAGCCCGTTTAATGGGACGCGGGGTCAGCGCTTGCGCCACGTGCGACGGATTCTTTTTTAAAGATAAGATCATATGCGTGGTGGGCGGCGGCGATAGTACCATGGAAGAAGCCACTTTCCTTACCCGTTTTGCCTCGAAAGTTTATATAATCCATCGGCGCGACCAATTCAGGGCCTCTAAAATAATGGTCCAGAAGGCCAAAGATAACCCGAAAATCCAATTCATTATGAACAGTGTGGTAATCGATATCCTGGGTGATGAGAAGGTCACGGGCGTCAAATTGGAGAATACGGTCAGCCATGAAATTTCCCAACTGGAGGTTAGTGGGGTGTTTGTAGCCATTGGTCATACACCGAACACCCAATTATTTAAAGGTCAATTGAGGCTGGATGAAAAAGGCTATATATTAACCTCTGAAAATAAGAATCAATTAACGGCCACCAGTATCCCTGGGGTGTTTGCTTGCGGCGATGTCCAGGATTCGCGTTATCGCCAGGCGGTATCGGCCGCGGGCAGTGGGTGTATGGCGGCTTTGGATGTCGAAAAATACCTGGAAGAGCCCAAGCATCTTTATGTAATAAGATAAATAAAAATTGACAATAATTGGTTCTTATTATATTATCCCGGCATGCCGAAATTAAAAAAAAACCAGGAACCGGATAACCATGTCCAGGTAAATTATTTAAAAATCCTCGATATTGATCTTGATTTCTTTTTGGAGGGGATTTGTTATGGGGGAGATGCGCGCGGTAGTCGGCGAATTAACGGAGAAAAATACAAACCCTGGTCCAAAGAGAGGGTGGCCTTTTTTTTAGAGAACAATTGCCGGCTCTCGGTGCGGCAAAGGATACGAGGTGCTTTTTTTGCAGAGCATCATAAGCTTTTTCACTGGATGGCCAGGATACGGCAGGTTGAGGGTCAAGGGAATTTAAGTTTCCGTATCGATCACATCGACGGGCACGCCGACCTGGGGGCAGGAGACAGCAGCATAGAGTATATTTTTACAGAATTGTTGTTTTTACCCCCGGAGCAAAGGGATTTCCTGCACTGTTACGGTATGGCACAGGACCTGGACCCGGGGAATTTCCTGGTATATGCGCTGGCGTGCGGGTTGGTGACGGAGTTGAATTATATAATTCTCCCGGGAGGAGGAAATGATGTCCCCACCATACTTTATAAAGATTATGATAAGAACAGTCAGGCCCTACAATTAAAAAAATTCACCAAGCTGCAGATGACTGAACTGTTAGGGGACCATGAGCATTTGGCAAGATTTACTCCTGTGGGTGTTGAATCGGCGGTGCCTTTTCGTATTTTCCCGTATCATGAGTTCCGGTCGGTGGGAGATTATGATTTGATTTTTTTGGCAAAGTCTCCGACTTTTACTCCGGTGGAGTCCGATGAGTTGATCCCGGTGATTATGAAATATATGGATATGGAAACGGGTGACGGATGCTTCCGTCGCTCGCCTTCGGAAGGATTCACCGGACAAGATATTGATCAGGACGCGGCTCCAGGCTCCATCAGTCGGGCAATGTAATTACCACTTTCGTTTTGGCTGGTTGGCTGAGGTGCAACCGGGACGATCCGCATCAGGGGTGAAGCAATGCCAGGTGAGTCAAATGATAATTCCTGGGCATCTGTACCTTTATTCATCACTGCTATTAAGGCTTATTCTCCAATCAAATAAAATCTATTTTTTCAAATATAATATAACACTTTATGCCCTTTTATCATGCAATAAGCGCCGACAATATGGGACTTCATCATAAGGCGATTATACTATCCTTCGGGAAGAAAATCAAGATAAACCGAACTTTTCCCCTGGTTCGTTCGTTATAATATTCTTAAGAATTCATTAATAATAAGGAGATAAGAAAATGAAAACGTTTCGAATCGTTATGATCTTGATCATCATCGGGATGATGATGATGCTCTATGGTTGCAACATGAGCATCAATAAAAGTATCTATGTGAAAGACGGGGAGACTTTACACAGTGGTCCCAAAACAGTGAACGGCAGCATTATCGTGGGTAACAATTGCACCATCAAAGGCAGTTGCGACACCGTCAACGGTAGAATTGAACTAGGGACTACTTGCAGCGTTAAAAGCCTGAAAGCTGTGAATGGCCGCATCTCGGTTGGCAAAAACACTACTGTCGATGGTAATATCGGTACTGTTAACGGTTCAATTACCTGTGATGAAAGCGTTATTGTTAACGGCAATACTTCCACGGTGAACGGCTCTATCACCTGTGGCGCCGGAGGTAAAGTGGAGGGCAACCTCTCTACCGTAAATGGCAAAATCGATCTGATCGGGACCGAGGTAAACGAAGATATCACAACCCATACCGGCGATATCACCCTTAAAAATAAAAGCATCGTGGCAGGCGATATCATTATCAAGGAAAGCCACAGCATAACAGACCGGTTTCGCACCCTGGATATTCGTATTTCCGATGGTTCAATCGTTAAGGGAGATATCATTGTCAAGGATGAAGATAAAAAAGTAAAAGTCTACCTCTCCCAGGGCGGCAATTTGGAAGGCCAAGTTAAAGGCGCGGAAGTAATTCGAGAATAATTTTTTATTTTTTTCGTTTTACATATTTACATCATGCCCTCTTTTTTATAAAATAGGCTAAAATAACAAGGAGGGCATCGAATGCCGGTAAATGTGTTTAAAGAACGTTCCTTTTGTGTGTCAGCGGATTTTTCCATTGATGAAAAGAAATACCTCTTTCAAAAGACAAAAGAATTGAAAGAGGCATGGTACAGCGATGACCGGGAAACATTACAGCGTTTCCGCATCGACGATATGGATTACGGGGTCTACGAAGTCTTTTTAGAAGACAGCACCCGGACCCGGGAGTCCTTCCGCAACGCCGCCGAGTTCCACGGCGTAAAACTGTCTATCTTCAATTCCGACAGTTCTTCCTTTAACAAACAGGAAAGCTATGGCGACGGTTTCATGACCCTGGCGGGGTATAACAATCATGTATTCATCGTCAGGAGCAAACTGGAAGGGGTCTGCCGCTGGTTGCAAATTGTCGGCGAAAAATTCGCCGAGCGCAACCGTTTGAAACGAAAACCGGCATTTATCAACGCCGGTGACGGGAAACACGAACATCCCACCCAGGAACTATTGGATGAGTTTACCCTGATCGAAGACAATAACTGGAGTACGGATTCCCTGCATATCGCGCTGGTGGGTGATTTGTTCCACGGCCGCACCGTTCACTCCAAAGCCGATGGCCTGCAAATATTCGATAAAGTTAAAGTAGACCTGATCGCACCCCCGGAATTGGCCATGCCCAAACAATACATCGATAAAATGAAAGAAAACCGTTTCAAGGTGCGGGAATTCCAGTCCCTGGAGGAATACCTGGCGCAGCCCAAAGCAGATATTGCACCGCGCTTTTATTTCACCCGGCCCCAGTTGGAACGAATGGGCGACCAGATTTTAAAACGACAGGATGAACTCAGGGAAAAAATCACCTTCAAAGAAAAATTCATTGAAAAGCTGCCGCCAAATACCTTTTTCTATCACCCCTTGCCGCGGCATAAAGAACATCCCACCATTCCCACCTTCCTTGATCCCTTACCTCTCAACCACTGGGAAAGACAATCTATTAACGGTATGTTTATAAGAATTATACTGCTTGGCGCCATCGCCGGGAAAATCGGGGATGATTTCACCGGGAAAACCGTTGTCAAGAAAGAATACACCGATGATTTTATCAAGGATGTGCGTCCGGATTATTCCAAACCCAAAGCCTATAAAGAAGGCATCAACCCCCTGTCTAACGGGGTGGTCATCGACCGGTTTTGCCGGGGCGAGTCCCCGGAAGATATCTGGGATTACCTATATAAAGCCATGAAAATTATGAGCTTTAAAAAGTTTAAAGGTTCCATAGGCGTCGGAGAATCCAAGAATGAGCAGGGGGTTTATAAAGGGTTGATCTTTCTCCCGGAATACCGGGACCCGGCCGAAAGCGATTTGAAAAAATTGGCGGCAGTGACCGCCGGCTGCACCGTGAACATCGTGAAAGAGAATAAAGTGGTAAGGAAACTGAGGTTGACGGTTCCGCCGAGGATATATAAAATCGAAGGCATCGGCTGCACCAATGAAGCCTGTATATCCCACCATTCCCATTCGGAACATGTACCACCGGAATTCATCCGCAAAGAAAGCGGCATCCTGGAATGTGCCTTCTGCAGTACACCGCACCGGTTCAAGGATATCTGGCGCTAGAAAAATCGAAATATGAATTAAAAAAAGTGCCCACGGAACACACAGAATACACTGAAAACACGAAAAAACAGGGAACGTTCCTTGGTATTCTTGCATTGATCTTCTGGAGCACTTCCGTGGCTTTTTCCCGGAGCGTTACCGAACATATGGGAACCCTGAATACCGCGTTTTTCAACCTGCTGTTCAGCGGGGTGCTGCTGCTGGGTATCCAGGGTTTGATTTATAAAAAGGAGTTTGTTTTAAAGCTCAAAAGGCTTCCTTTTGCATACTTTTATAAAGTAGGCATTTTCATGGTCCTCTATATGGTGGTTTTCTATGCCGCCGTGGGCGGGGCCGCCTCTCGTGAAGCCGTTATTGTCGTGGGCATTATCAATTACCTGTGGCCCGGGCTTACTTTTCTCTTTTCCGTTCCCTTGCTAAAACACAGGGCCAGGTATGGCTTATTGGTCATTGGTATTGTTATTGCCTTTGCCGGCGCCGCGGCGGCGCTCCTCGAAGGAAACCGGTTATCCGTAACAGATATCCGGTTAACGGTAAAAGATAACCTGGCGCCTTACGGACTTGCTCTGTTGGCGGCGGTTTCATGGGGTCTCTATTCCAACCTGGCCCGGAAATTCAAGACCGCTGAAGATATTATTTCCGTGCCCCTGATTTTTATTATATCCAGTGGGGTTGTCCTGGTATTCATGTTATTTCAAGGAAAATTACCGGAACTTTCCCTGACCGGATGGGAATACCTGGAATTTGCATACCTGGTGACGTTTCCCACGGCGTTGGCCTATCTGTCCTGGAACAGGGCCATGAGGGACGGCAATAAAATCCTGGTAACATCGATTTCCTACCTGGCTCCTTTGGCCTCTACCTTAATCAGCGGTCTTTATCTTCATGTAAACATCGGCCCCGGTTTTTGGATCGCAGCCCTTATGGTACTCCTGGGCGCCGTGGTATGCAAAAAAGCCCACGAATTACACGAATTAACACGAAAAGGCAATAAATACTGGTGGATTTAGGAGTGAATCATCGCAAGGTATGATGTTATCATTAAAAAGGAAAACGATTATTTGTCGCAGGAAAATCAAAACCCGGCAAGGAAGATCGATAATCCTGGAAAGAAATTAAAAAAAAGCCTTTGGAATGCCATTTTCATGGCAAAGTAAGATAAATAAGATGCACGGGGAAACTATTTCCATGCGCGGGAGGACATTTTCATTGTACGGGAAAACTTTTTCCGGGAAGCGATTAAACAATTAGGTGACATTTAAATAATTGTCCCAACAGGATGAGCGCTTTCTGTGTATCTCTTTCTTTCCTTTATTGAAGATATATCCGTAATAACGCTTGACATTAGTAACGCGATGCGTTAAAATCGCGATGTGATAAAAACATTTGGATGCAAGGAAACACAGCGAATATGGAGTGGCGAAGTATCACGCAAACTACCGCCGGAAATTCAGAACGTAGCCAGGAGAAAGTTAAGAATGCTCAATAACGCACACAGTCTGGAGGATTTACGTGTCCCACCGGCCAATAGACTTGAAGCGCTTAAAGGGGACCGGAAAAGCCAATACAGCATCAGGATCAATGCTCAGTGGAGAGTCTGTTTTGAATGGCGAGGAGGCGATTGTTATGATGTGCATATTATTGACTATCACTAAAATGTATCAGGCAATCTACAAAATAAATTTAAGGCGCAGATTACTCAAAAATAGTCTGCGGATAACGATAAGGAGTTAACATGAAAAAATTACCCAATATACATCCCGGGGAAGTCCTGGAAGAGGAGTTTCTTGTACCCCTTCATATATCTGCATATCTTCTTGCAAAAGAGACTAAAATACCGCAGACCCGGATATCCGAAATCCTGAAAGGCAGGCGTAGGATAACTGCCGATACGGCATTAAGACTGGCTATGTTCTTTGGGACCACACCGCAATTCTGGCTGGGTTTACAAAACGATTATGACCTGGAAGAAAGCAAGGGAACCATTTCAGACGTTTTAAAAAACATTCACCAAATAACTCAACCGGCGGTGGAAAACCGGGCGCAAAATCTTTCCCTTTAGTATTTTTCCGTATGTCCACTAACCTATATATTATTGCGGTTACACGGGGGGGTAGGGATATTTTTTAGAACTCTTCCACTTGATTGCTTTTTAAGAAGGGACAGGTGCCCAAAAGTCATCAGCCTTTATCCCCGGAAATATCTTCCGGCCAGAGCATTTCCTTACTGTCGATTCCCAGGGGATAACCAAAGGAATATACATTGTAAAGCCGGATGGCAAGGTCGGTCTTTCGTTTCGATAAAAAACGCCCACGCAGCGGCATCGAATAAAGTGATTGCTTAATTGCATTATAACCGGCTTCAGCCGGACTCATTCCTTGCCATGCTTCCGGGAGATCCTTTTCCCGGTTCAAATACACATGTTCGCCTACTTCCGCCATATATCCATAAGTCATTTCATAACCCGCTTGCTCCAGTGCTTCCTTTGACCAGGCCAGGGTAATTCTAAAGAAACCGGGTTCTAACTCTTCGATTTCATTATTAATTCCAGGGTGCCTATGCTCCGGGAATACCATCCTCCGAGACCCATCTTTATCTTCTTCAAAATGAAATTCACGACTCAATTTCCAGTTGGAAGGAACAATCATAATTTTTATTAGACCCGGATTTGCGATTTTGACTTTTTCCGCAGGCAATTTGTATTTGAGCAATTCTAAACCGCCGGACAAACGCCGGGTATGACAGTCTAGTTGCTCCGAAATTTTTCTTTTGGAAACCGTCATGGATTTTATTTCTACGATACCATGTATCATCACGGAACCCGCTCCAGAGCCGATTATATGCTCAACCAGTAATCCATCGGCTCCCTTTGCCGGGTTGCCCCACATCGGGCTGGGTTTATCATTTTTCCCTTTGATGCGGCTGTATTCTCTAATGGCATCTCCCCAGTAAATATGGACATTCCCTGGCAAACGGTTTTCCTCTTCTAGATTTTTCATGAGTTCCAGGCAAGGGTGAATCCCCAGCAGTTCTGCCAATTCGCCTTTAAACCGGTTAATCATATGCGAAAATATGAATTCTACACATTTTCCCCATTCGGGATCGGAAAGGATGGTTTTTCCGTCGCTCGTTAGCGATTGTGGGGCGTTATCCCTGGGCGGTCCGAAGCGGATTAGCCGTTTGAAAAGTATTCCCCGGGGATCATCTTCTATATTTTTGATTGCGGCATCCAGGGATTGTTTGAATACATCCCACACGGTATTTCCCCCGGCAAAATGGACCGCCTGTTTTCGCAAGCCGGTTTCAATGGATTGAAACAAGCTTTCAGCCATGGGGAAATTGAAAATAAATGAAGAAATATTTTCGATCGTTTCTTGTTTTATATCGGGTTTAACAGTCATGAAGGTATTTTAAAGGAAATACGAAAACATTTCAAGAAATAAAAAACTTTTAAGCACCCTTTTTCCTCATTAAGGGATCAGGAAGTTTGGAACTCTAAAAAGTTCTTTTCTTCCACGGGTAAACGGTTGCAATATAGCTTGAACGCTTCCCGTATGGGCTCATGATAAACCGAATTAATCCGGCTGAGAACACAATATTCAAATTTTTTGAAAATATATCGCCCCCAAAGGGAATATTCCTCTTCAGGTTTTGTTCGCATCACTATAGCATCGAACACGCCTTCTACTAAATACCTTAAACCCTCTATATCGATTTTTTTTATTTCAAACGCATAAATCAGCCTCTTTATTTCATTCACAAATGGATCTAATACTTTTTGCCTTTCCATATAAAGTGCATCCCGGTTCAGTTTACATATCTTGATGGTGGCGTCGCCTCTTTCCGTGATACCTTTGATTTGCCCCAGGTTATCAAACTCCAGGTGGTCTCCGGGTTCATCGTACTCCGGGTTAAGAAGCAACGGCTTTTCGTCGATCAGGGGTGAATTTGTTGCAATTAACCGTGTACGGTCAAAACTATCTATTTCACCACTGCTGTCGAATGGTGAACCATCATAAACCCTTTTCCCTGAAATAGGAAAGCGAGTACTTTTTCCCCCCTTCCCATTACATTTCGGGCAGCCTAAAAGCAAATTGCTCCATTCGTATCCCAGCCAATAATACCCGTTATGACTTTCATCACCCTGTTTTTCTTTTTTCAATTCTTTTTTTGGCCGGAAATGCTCCACCTGCAATGCCGCCACATGCTCGCTTTTTGATTCGCAATAAGAACACTTCCCATGATAGATTTCATCTTTTAATTGTTTCAAAACGTCGGCATGACCATAGTTATTGCTTGAATATATTCTGCCGTTCTTTTCTTCCGTGGCTTTTTTGATATGTTCCAAACACCCCTTCTTAAGAAGAATTGCCGGGGGGTAATCGAAATCCTTAACGACTTTAATCAACGTTGTCCTCTTTTCATAAGATCAGCCAGAGTTGTGCCTTTTTTCCCTGCAAGGGTTTCCAGTTTTTCGTCAAGCATTTGATCGAAAAATACTTCCCGGTAATTATCCTGGGTGTACATCGGTTTGGTTCTATCGTGCGCCTCCGGGATAATCCAGTCGAAATTAAAAATCGGTGATGTTAAAATCGTATTGGGTGTGAGTTCCGTTACATCGATGTGGAGCCTTTTAACAACAATACCTTCCTGTTTGGTTTCTTTTTCGACATTCAGAATGATTGTTTCCGGCGGGGCGCCCAGCAGCGGTATAGGGCTGTGAGTGGAAGCGATGAATTGAATTTTCGGGAACATCCGGGTAAGCCTCATTACAAATTCTCTTTGCCATTTGGCATGCAAATGGATGTCGATCTCGTCTATAATAACGATTCCTTCTAGTTCCGCGGGGTCATCTACATCTTGATTTTGGAGAAGCTCAATGAGCATATCGCCGATCATGGCAATAATACTCTTTGAACCCGCGGATAATGCGCCGAAGGGTACTTCACCCAGAACCTGGCCATCTTCGGTTCTTTCACGGTACAATATTTTTTTCTTTTCCGAGCTTTCATCGATAATAATATCCTCTACCCAGGGGAGGAGTTGTTTTAACGATTTGATGATGGCGTCGAATTTTTTCTCGAATTCTTTCCTGCCGTGAATATTAACAAGGTACTCCTGTATATTGTAGAGCGATGATACGTTCTGAAATATGCTGTCGGTCTTCCTCAGTTTTTCAGGGGCTTGCCGTCCCTCGAAGACATCGCCGTCTATGTTTAAACGGCCGGGCCCGTATGCGGCAAAGTTATCGATCCGCTTTCTAATCGAACTGGGAATAATATTGATCGTATTTTCCGCCTTTGTTTTCAATTCGACTTTTATCAGGCAATTATCGTCTACTAACTCCACATTTTTATCTTTTTTCCCGGTTAATCCTACTACCAGGGTTTGTAAAATAAGTGTTTTCCCGGAACTGTTATCCCCGGTCAGGAATATCCAGCGTGTATTAATGGGAAGGTTCTCTACATAAGTGTATTTTATACCGTGATATTTTTGAATTTCAAATGCTTTGACTGCAAAGGGAAGTCCTTTTTTCATTCTCTCGTCAACAGCGCCGTCTTTCGGAAAAAAGGGAACTTCCTTTTCTATTTTATTACATACTATGATGTCATCTGTTTTCATAAATAGAGTTAGTGCATTGGAAAGTACCTGGTAATATCTTGAGAACAATAATTCTTCAGATTTGCTTTTCGCTTTATCCCAGTGAAAATGATCGAGAATAAACGAGTCAAAATATTCAAGCATATTTCGACCAAGTAGTGAAAATTCGGATTGTGGGGCGCCGGCTTGCTTTAGTTCAGCAAAGATTTTTTTGAATAGTATATTATCGTAAATAAGTTTATCGCCAGGATAGTGGCTATCTTTTTTCCAATCCGATTTCACAAAGGTATTAAGGATTGCCTCGAATTTGCTCAAAAAAGTATTTACTATCTCCTTTCGTTTCGCGATAAGTACGTCTCTGTTCAAATTAAAAACCTTGATTGTTTCGCGCCCCCTGTCTGTGCGCCCGTAAATTATACCTTTGGGATCGAAATACAAATGATTTTCCGGGGTGTCGATCTCCGGGTTTAAGAGTAATGGTTTTTCTTCCAGCATTGCCCGGGAATCGGCGCGCCATTGCATTCTATCACCAGGAGGTGCTGTCATTTGAGTCCCGGTAATTGGGAAACGGTTTCCGGCAGTCTTATTGCACAATGGGCAAATCAAAAGCAAATTACTCCATTCTTTTTCAAGCCAGGGATAAAGGGAAACCGGGCGATAAAAACCAATTAAGGGATGAGTTAATTTTTCTTCCGAATAAGCGCACTTGCCATAGTATATTTCTGATAATTTAGCGATGACCGATTTATCCGGCTTTGGTTTTTTCTTTTTCAATCCATCCGGTATATCATCGAAATCTTTTTTTACTGAAATCATATTTTTACCTCTAAGGTCTTCCGTCCATATCGCCGCGGATTACTTTAAAGTACCCGGCGATATGGGTAAAACGTTGTATCTAATCGATGTTTTACAGGTAATACATATCATAAACGCTGGGAAATATCAATAGGCATTGGAAGAAAAGTGAATTCGCGGTTATCCGATATTCTTTTGGAACCGCGAAGGGGACAGGCGAAAATTCCCCTTTCTACGGCGCAATTGCCGTCCTTGATCTTGCATAAGGATACAAAGGTACTGTGCCTGACGGTGTCTATAATGGAATCGGATGGCTCGGTTCTACAAATGGGACCCCCAGCATGGGGGGTTGACTAAATCAAGATATCTTGATATAATTATATGCGTGAAAACGGTAAACTTTTTCAAAGCCCTCTCTGATGAAACACGCCTCCGACTACTGCACATCTTTACCCATTACGAGTTAAACGTCAACGAGATCGTCGATATCATGGGGATGGGGCAGTCGCGCATCTCACGCCATCTCAAAATCCTGGCGGACGCCCAATTACTGACTTTCCGCCGCGATGGCTTGTGGACCTTTTATTCTGCCGCGGCCAGGGGAGACGGTTATCGACTTATCGAAGCGGTAAAATATCTCTTCGACGACGATCCTATCTTTGAAAAAGACCTGGAAAAAGTAAAACACGTGCTGGACGAACGTTCCAGGGAGACGGTCCGTTTCTTTGACTCCATTGCCGAAGACTGGGAAAAACTTAAACGGGAAATCTTCGGCGATATCGACTTAAACGGGTTGATACTGGAAAATATCCCGCCTTCAGCCACCATCGTGGACCTGGGCTGCGGGACCGGCGACCTCCTGGGCCTACTTAAAGAGAAAGCCGGCCACGTGATCGGGGTGGAAAAATCTCCCCGCATGCTGGAAGAGGCGAGCAGGCGTTTTGCCGACTACGAAGCTGGAATCGAACTTCGCATCGGCCAGTTGGAACACCTCCCCCTAAGGGAAGCCGAAGCCGACCTGGCGGTCATCAACATGGTCCTGCACCACCTGCCGGATCCGCTTAAAGCTTTACAGGAAGTTCACCGCGTTTTAAAAAAAGGGAATACGTTTATCATCGTGGACCTGCTCACCCACAACCAGGAAAACATGCGGGAACGCTACGGCGATCGTTGGTTGGGTTTCTCGGAAACGGAAATGAAAAACTGGCTGGACAGCAGCGGTTTTAGCATAAAGAAAATGGAATCCTTTGATTTGAAAAAAAAATTAAAAGGCTTCCTTATTATAGCAGTTCCTCATGAGGGCGTTGACCTCACCCGGAGACAATAAAAATGTTGCCACCAAGACACCAAGGCACCAAGAATTTTTTTATAATAAACCTCTTGGTGTACCTTTGTGCCTTAGTGCCTTTGTGGCTATTTTCATATCAGTTAAAAATTTTTAGATAATATATAAATATAAGGAGTATAATAATGAGTACATTAGAACTTGACTTAACATTGAAGAACAAAATCAAGGACCTCTCCCTGGCGGATTGGGGATTAAAGGAGATGACGTTGGCGGAGATCGAGATGCCGGGTTTAATGGCGATCCGTGAGAAATACGGTCCCCAAAAGCCGTTGAAAGGTTTAAAAGTAACCGGCAGCTTACATATGACCATCCAGACCGCCATGTTAATCGATACCCTGGCGGAATTGGGGGCGGACCTCCGTTGGGCTTCCTGTAATATTTTTTCCACCCAGGATCACGCTGCCTCGGCCATCGTCAAAAACGGTACGGCCGCTGTCTTTGCCTGGAAAGGAGAAACCCTGGAAGAGTATTGGTGGTGTACGGAGCAGGCGTTGACCTGGCCGGACGGTTCAGGCCCGGACCTGATCGTGGATGACGGCGGCGACGCGACATTGATGATCCATGAGGGCGTCAAAATGGAAAACGATCCTTCTCTTTTAGATAAATCCTATGATGTAAAGGAATTCCAGATATTGGTGGACCGCCTGAAATTGACTTACAAACGGGACCCCAAATGCTGGACCAAAATGGCCGCCAAAATCCGGGGAGTTTCTGAAGAGACCACCACGGGTGTGCACCGCTTGTACCAGTTGGCCAATGAAGGGAAATTGCTTTTCCCCGCTATCAATGTGAACGATTCCGTGACCAAGTCGAAATTCGATAACCTTTACGGCTGCCGCGAATCCCTGGTGGATGGCATCCGGCGGGGAACGGATATTATGCTGGCCGGTAAAAAAGTTTTGATTTGCGGATATGGCGATGTGGGCAAAGGAAGCGTCCAGTCCTTGAAAGGTTCAGGCACCCGGATTTATGTTTCGGAAATCGATCCTATTTGCGCGCTTCAAGCAGCCATGGAAGGATACCAGGTGGTGACAGTGGAAGATGTAGTGGAAGACATCGATATTTTTGTAACGGCTACCGGGAACTACCGGGTAATCAAGGGCGAGCATATGGAGCGGATGAAAGACGGCGCTATTGTTTGTAATATCGGGCATTTCGATAATGAAATCGATATGCTTTACCTGGAAAAGAATCCGAAATGTAAAAAGGTTAATATTAAACCGCAGGTGGATAAATGGACCATGGAATCTGGCCGGTCGATCATTATTTTGGCCGAGGGGCGGTTAGTGAACCTGGGCTGCGCCATGGGGCATCCGAGTTTTGTGATGAGCGCGAGTTTTACCAACCAGTGCCTGGCGCAAATGGAACTGGCAGCCAAAAAGCACGATAAGCAGGTTTATACTTTACCCAAGAAACTGGATGAGGAAGTAGCCCGGCTGCACCTGGAGCGTCTGGGTTCAAAGCTTACGGTTATGACGGAGGAGCAGTCGCGGTACCTGGGCATTCCTTCCGAAGGTCCCTACAAATCGGATCATTACAGGTACTGATCGGTAATAATCAAAAATTTTTGGAGGTGTCGGAACCTTTTTCTAAAAAGGTTCTGACCCGCCGGAGGCAATCTTTATTATTACCTTATATTAAGCAATTTAGCCAGGTTGGCGCCGGCGTCGATTACCGGCTCGATATTCCCGGAAGGTGAAGTAAACAAGGATGTCATCCCGGGTCCGTGACCGGCGATATCGCTGGCGCTGTGGGAAATAACCCCGACGGAAACCGCGCCGGTGAGATATATCCTGCCGTAGGAATGGTCCGCATCGATTATGGCGACAATGTCCCCGAACCTGAGTGTATCGAGATTATATTTCTTAACAGTGGTTTTATCGAATAGCTGGATATCGTAATCGCCCCTGTAAACCTGGTCGCTGCCGAGGCCGGAGCCTAAAATCTTCGCCGGAACTAAGTGGGTTACAGGAATTCGCAGTTTGCCTTCTTTGGTAATCCCCAAACCGGCCCGGGTTAAGGCATCGATTAATTCAGGCCCGGCGCTAAAAATCTTTATATCTTTTACATTTATAAATTCCATACCGAGGCCGTAAGCGCGGATTTGCATGTCATCGCCGATGGCCAATTTATCGAAAACCTGTGCATCCGGGAAGTCCACCATCACATGTTCCAGGCCGCCGTGTTTGCCGATGACCCAGCCTTCCGCGCCTTTTGCATCACCGGAAAGAATCCTGACCCTATTGCCGATACAGGCGAGAGTATTTAAGGCCCTGCTTTCCTCGCTGGAACGATCTCCTTTGGTTCCCAGGTTATAAAGGGAAACCGCGGGTTCCACATGTTCGCCGGCGATATTTACCGCCGAATCCCCGGTGCGGAAGTTATAGGTAATACTGCCCGTACCCGGAACAACGTGTATTTTCCCCTGGGGATCGATAACATACGGCGATTCAGTGAAACCGGGGGCGGCGATTTCTCCCTCTACCGCCATCATTACCAACCGGTCGCGGTTGTACTCCACGGGTTTAACCGACGAAGGTCCCGGTTCCAGGGCTGTTTTTTTCACGGCCATTGCAGGCAGCACCGCTATTATCAGCAGCACACAAAATACCATGTTAAATTTAACTGATCTGAATTTCATGATTATATTCTCCTTTAAAACTTGCCTCCGGCGGCCAGCCCCGCGGCGCGGGGACCCTATTAAATTTGAGATACAGTTGGTTACATAGGAAAACCTCCTGGCCGTGCAATAGGGACCCCCAGCATGGGGGTTTCTGGACTTCCTAAAACTTTTATTTATTATCTGTTTTCTCATTTAACTGAAGACCTGAACCTGGCAAGGAAATCCGCAGTTCCACGTGGATTTAGCCCGGTTCCCTGCCACAGCGGATGACGTCCGCCACCTTTTCCGTCTATAATTGACAGCAATTCAGCTTTGACTTCATCAAATGGAAACACTATATCCTCCGAACAACCAATACTCCATTGAACTTTATCAGGGAAAACATTCACAAGGCAAACCAGGGTCTTTTCATTTTTCACCAGGTTCTTCATGATCTTTTTCAATAACTCGTTTTCTTCCTCTTGCCATGATTCGGTGATTATATGAAAGGAAGAATCCGGCGCCGGCAGTTGGTTTTTAAAAAGGTCCTGGGCCAGGATTTCCGCCAGGCGATTTTCAATGGAACCATATTTCCGTCTGCACGATGAGATATCTTCCATCAGTTCCCTGGTTTTTTCTACGAACATATCTTCGTTGGTGGAAAGAACCGATTTTAATGAAGAGATGATTTTATCTTTTTTCCTGTAATCGTCATAGGCGCGTTCACCGATTTTCCAGGCAATGCGGGTATTGCCGCGAATTTTCTCTATGCCCACGGCTTTAACAAGGCCCACCTGGCGGGTACTATCCAGGTGCATACCGCCGCAGGCGGCGCAATCGAAATCCCCGATTTTTACCAGCCGGATTTTACCTTCCCGGTCCGTAGGTTTCCGCAGGTTGAATTTCTCCAGTTCTTCCGGGTCCGCCTCGATGAAACTGAGGGGGATATCATTGCTAATCACCCGGTTAGCCAATTTTTCCGCATCGATAATATCTTGTTCCGATATTTCCGGCGCTTCCAGTTCCACCGTGGTATACTCCAGACCCATATGAACGGAAACGGTTTTGTATTTGCCGATTGTCCAGAGGGCGGCGGAAATAATATGTTGTCCCGTATGCTGCTGCATAAAATCTTTTCGCCAGACAGGATCGATTTTCCCCTTAACCGTCCCATTGCCGGGGTTTTCCGGCAGGAGATGAACGATAGTATCCCCTTCTTTGCGCACATCCAGGACCGGGATATTGTTCAGCCAACCTTTATCGGCCGGTTGACCGCCGCCTTCGGGGAAAAAGCAGGTTTTATCCAGGATTACTTTCCAGGTGTTTTTTTCATTAAGAGCTTCAAGCACACGGGCCTCGAATTCAGTTTTATGAATGTCTTTGTAATACAGTTTTTCAGTCATTATTAATATCCTTGGAGTCAAATAATAATGCAGCGTGAAGAATATGTCAAGCACCGGTTCAATTAAGGATAAAAAAGGGACGGGCAGGAGAAATTCTCACAGGTTGATGTCGGGAGCGTTATAGTCCCAATTCAGCCACTGCTCAGCGACAGCCGGAGGATTCAGTTCGGAGACCCACTGGTCGACTCGTTCTTCGGGAACATGCCCCACTACCATGAGAGTGATCTTGGAGCGCAGTTCGCCTGTTCCGAAAAACCCCTGTGATTCGAGCTGGACAAATCCGTCCAAAACAGATTGCCAAAGGGATTCGATTTGACTTGCAAAGATGTCCATTGGACTATTGAAATTCTCTTGCAGAATCGAGTTGATTTCGTCGAAATACTTGCCACCCACATCGGGGAAGAACCCCCAGTCGCCATAGGCCCAGCGCATATTGTATCGAGTTGAGACGCCGCCCAGTTTTGGGTCCACCTCTTTCCTGTAGCGTTCAACCGTTGCGGCAAGCGCTTCCTCGCTATTGGCGACAGGGTGCAAGAACTGCAGTGAGTCGTCGGTCCAGAGCCCGAATGCGTAGAATTGCTGGCCCCCATTTTCGGCAAGGAGGTCCGAGAACGCTGCCCGCAGCGCCACGCATACTTTGTCAGCGAGATCCGCTGTTTTGTTACCGGCCATGTTTTCCTCGGCCGACCAACTAAGCTCCGCGGTGGTACGTAGCGATCGGTTGTATTGATTTTGTCAGCATTTTTGCCATATGGTTAGCGGTACATCACCTGCTTGCATTTCAAATAGTTTGGTTCGAAAGTCCTTGGGCAAAAGAAATCTTTTTGACACTTCGTCGAGCAATTCATCAAAGCCCTCCATTTGATCATAGGTCTCAATGAATTCACCAAATTCAAAATCAAACGTCAGGTATCTATAGGATTTTATGATTCCGTCTATTGCCGATATTGAAATGGAATACACCTCATCCCAGCGAATACCGGATTTTGTCCCTTTATCCGTTTGAATCCAAACACCATTCAGGTCGGTTTTTATTTTATCACTCATTGAAATGCCGATGTCAACGTTTGCTTGGAATCTCCAGCAATGATCTCAAGGAACTTCCCTGCGACAACCGCAGGTAGTCCGCAGGAAGGAATTGTCATTCATTGTCTTGCCCCTGGTTGGCGCGCGCTTCATTCAGCATCAGTAGCTGTTTCTTAGACAGCAGAACTTCATGCTGCTCCAATAATTTTACAACGTGTCCATACTCTTTGGAACGAAAATGATGTCCGGCCCGTGCTGCGGCTTTTTCCAATTTTGGCTCAACAAACGGGTCTTCTTCCTCCTTGATTAAGTTAGGCCATTGGTCTAAATTGCTGCCTGTTTCATAACTGACTGTTGTTTCAAAATCCCAGTCAGCTGCATTGTTTTTAGTACGCCTTGCCCAAGCCTTGGCTGGTACATAAAGAAGGGGCTCACACCACTCTTCAATGGTTTTTGGCATAGCGGAGGGATTTGAAAGAATGGTTTGATAGTACGCCTTACCCTTTGCCACCACGTAACAGCGACAGTAGAGAAACCCATCACCTGACCGGCCGGAGTCGCCGGTATGATTGGCATAGTTTTCACCATCCAAACGATATAAAACCCCGGCAAGATGTTCAGCATAAGAGCGAATTTCTTTAGGCGGAAGAGATGCTAAAACTTGAATGAGAGGTGCAACGGCATCTCCCTCATGCCCGTTGCCTAAAGCGATTAAATCAATGCTCTCAGTTAAAGACCAAAAATCTTCGATTTTCACTAAAACTCCGTTTTGTACGTATACCGTTCAATTTGTCCATAGATTCCGAAGCATTCGTCCACTTATTATAACATAAAAAAGCTTCATCATCAATTTCACAAAATGGGGCGGCGCCCCAACCCTCTTTGCACGGCCCCAGTTTTTCCTTCATTGAAGGCAGTGTCTCAAATCTTTGTTTTTTTTGCACGCTTTTTTGAGGTATTAGTAAAATACCGGGCGCGGAAGAACAATGATTTGTTCAAGTCGATTACCCGGTATTTACCGGGAGATTTTAATTTTTGCCAATGCCGATAATAAAACCGGTCACTATTTTTTCACTCTCCCGGTGAACCTGTGGTAAACAATCCGTACCCACAAGAGTTTTGGCGTCGAAGATTACCAGGTACCCTTCGTCCGCCGCTTCAGCAGCTAGATATTTACGGGTCAATTGGAGAATTCCTTCCTTTTGCACGGCAGCGATATTGCCATACTGATGTAGTTTGGTTTCAATGATATATTTTATTCCTTTATAAGATAACAGGACATCCATCCTACCCAGCCCGGTCATCACTTCATAACCCAGTTCCCCGGCCCCGCCTTTGATGAATTGGTACAGCCATGCGGTCAAAAGAAATTGGCCGGTCTTTTCATCGGGTTTCCCTTTTTCATAAAAGGCCCTGACCCCAATCCTGGCTATATATAAGCTAAAATCTTGCAGTATACTCACCATATCCAACCGGTTATTGGGTAACAGGTATGCCGCCGGTTCGATTTCTTGCGAAGCTTTCACTTCCCGGAAAAATGTCTT
>JAUPLE010000759.1 GCA_030837085.1 Acidobacteriota bacterium
ATCGTATCGGATGGGACGTCGATGGGGATATTGGCAAAAGAGTTTATGCAACTCTATGATAGTGGAGAAAAAAGCCTACTTCCGCTGTCGATTCAATATAAAGATTATGCCTGTTGGCAGAAGCGTGAGATGGAAAGTGGACAATTAAAACGGCAGGGAGACTATTGGCTTCGGGAGTTGGATGGAGAGATCCCGGTCCTGGAATTGCCGTTTGATCATGACAGGGCCTTAACATGGGATTTTGAGGGTGGCCATGTGTGGTTTGAATTGGGTAAAGAACAGACTGACGGTTTAAAAGCGTTGGCGAGAGAAGAGGATGCAACTCTTTATATGGTGTTGGCATCAGTATATATGGTTTTATTATCCAAACTCAGCGGGCAGGATGAAATAATAATCGGCGCGCCTATGGCGGGGCGCAGGCATTCGGATGTACAAAACGTTTTCGGCATGTTTGTCAACACCCTTGTTTTGCGGAGTTTTGTCGATAAAAACATGTCATACCGGGATTACCTGGAAGAGTTGAAACCCCGGATATTAGCCGCCTTTGAAAACCAGGATTATCCTTTTGAAGAGATGGTGAAACAAAAAGCGGCCCACCGGGAAGCGGGGCGGAATCCATTATTTGATGTGACGTTTGTTTTGCAGAATATGGAAATACCGGAAATAAACATCCCCGGGTTAGACTTAAAACCTTACCCTTTTGAGAGTAAGTCCGCTAAGTTAGATTTGGCTTTAATTGCAGAAGAAAGGGGAGAAAATCTTCAGTTTGCCTTCGAATACATGGAAAAATTGTTCAACCATGAGACCGTGGAGCGTTTTAGCCGGTATTTCATGCAAGCGGTATGGGAGGTACTAGAAAGCCCGGAGCGGAGGATTTGCGATATAGAAATAATACCCGTTGAGGAGAAGCGGCGGTTGTTGGAGGATTTTAATGACACGGACGTTGATTATCCGGGGAATAAAACCCTTCACCAATTGTTCATGGAACAGGTGGAACGAACTCCAGACCGCATTGCCCTTGTAGGGGCAGACCTCCGTGTCTGCCCTGTCAGCCTGTCCTACAATGAATTAAATGAGCAATCCGACCGAATGGCCGGGCTTTTAATTGAAAGAGGTATCCTTGCGGACAATGTTGTTGGGATTATGGTGGAGAGGTCTGTTGAAATGATTATTGGAATTCTGGGGATATTAAAGTCCGGCGGCGCATATTTGCCCATCGATCCCGGCTACCCACAAGAACGCATCGATTATATGTTAAAAGATAGCGGCGCAAAAATCTTGATTAATGAAAAGTTTTTTGCCCCGCTTTTTTTCAAAAAAGCGGGCCGCCGCGGGTTTCATCATTCATCATTCATCGTTCATCGTTCAAATTTAGCTTATATAATTTACACTTCCGGATCTACCGGTAGACCAAAGGGGGTAATGATCCGCGAAAGGGGATTTTTGAACTTGCTTCGTTGGTACATTGAAGAATTGAACATTGGAGAGGAAGAAAACTGTTTATTGATTGCACCCATCAGTTTTGACCTTTCGCAAAAGAATTTATTCAGCCCTTTCCTGACTGGCGGTTGCCTTACATTAGCTTCGCCAGGGATTCCTGATTACAGGGAACTAGCGGAACTCATCCATAAAGAGCACATTACTATAATCAACTGTGCCCCTAGTGTATTTTATCCGCTGGTTGAACAGGATACCGACAATGGTTTTACACAGTTGCAGTCCCTACAGGCGGTTGTCCTGGGTGGTGAACCCATCCGGTCGGACAGGTTGCTTCCGTGGGTAGATTCAGAGGCTTTTCATTGCGATATTATCAACACATATGGCCCCACCGAATGTACGGATATTGCCACCTTTTTTCGAATTCCACGTGAGTCATTCCACCTGCAAAAAACAATTCCCATCGGCAAACCCATTCCTAATGCAAAGGTATATGTATTGGATAAATCCCTTAAGGTGTTGCCCATGAGAGTCCCTGGTGAATTATGTATCGGGGGAATAGGTTTATCCATTGGATATCAGAATAATATTCCACTGACGCAGGAAAAATTCGTAGACACGCCCCATTTACCAGAAAAGAAAGTTTACCGTACAGGAGATCTCACCCGCTGGTTACCCGATGGAAATATCGAGTTCTTAGGAAGGGAAGACTACCAGGTAAAAGTACGCGGGTTTAGGATAGAATTAGGGGAGATTGAGAGTGAATTAGCAAAAAATGTAAAGATAAAAGAAGTTGTGGTAATTGCCAGGAAGAATGAAAACGGGGATCATTATTTATGCGCATATATTGTCCCCCGCCCCGAACAGTCACTATCCGTATTCGATTTGCGGGAAAATTTAGGAAGGCAATTGCCAGATTATATGGTTCCCGCTTATTTCATTTCGCTGGATCGAATTCCTCTGACTCCAAGTGGAAAAATAGACCGTCGTGGACTGCCGGAACCGGAAATAAAAAAGGAAA
This sequence comes from Acidobacteriota bacterium, assembly GCA_030837085.1. Lineage (GTDB taxonomy): Bacteria > Acidobacteriota > Aminicenantia > UBA2199 > UBA2199 > JAKAGC01. Next base: position 2,459 of record JAUPLE010000759.1, read on the forward strand.
AAGACTATACCGCCCCGAGGAATCGAATAGAAGAGGAATTGGTAGAGATATGGCGCAGGGTTTTAGATATTAAGGCATTATCTACCGCGGCAATAGGAATCGATGATAATTTTTTTCAATTGGGGGGGGATTCGTTAAAAACAACCTTACTGGTTTCCAGGATACACAAGGTGTTTAATGTAAAAATCCCATTAGCAGAGATATTTAAAAGACCCACCATTCGCGGGCTTTTCGATTTTATTAAGGGAGCGGTTGGTGAACAATACATCCGCATAGAACCGGTTGAAGAGAAGGAATATTATGAGTTATCTTCGGCGCAAAAGCGGCTATACTTTTTACAGCAGATGGATACCGCGGGGACTGCATATAATATTTCCGCTGCATTGGTACTAGAAGGTGTGTTAAATAGAGACAAATTGGAAGATACATTTGTACGATTGGTAGAACGGCATGAGAGTTTACGCACCTCATTTGTAATAATTGATGAAGAACCGGTACAGAGAATTTATGAACAAGCGGAATTTAAAATAGAGGAATTATGGATCAGAGACCAGGAGTTAGAGGTTAGTAGGGGCGACTCCCTGTGGTCGCCTTTTATACGTCCTTTCGATTTATCCCAGGCGCCGCTTTTGCGGGCGGGATTGGCGCAGTTGGCAGAGAATACCTATCTCTTAGCAGTGGACATGCATCATATCATATCGGATGGTATGTCTACCCAGGTTCTTGTAAATGATTTTTCGGCTCTTTACGCAGGTAAAAAATTGACGGAAATAAAGCTCCAATACAAAAACTATGCCGAATGGCAAAATCGAGAAAAACGTGGTGAAAACATTTTAAAACAAGGTGCCTATTGGAAAAAGGAGTTTGCAGGCGAAATCCCTGTACTTGATTTGCCCACAGACTATCGCAGACCCGCGGTTCAAAGTTTTGAAGGAAGTAGTATAAATTTTGAGATAAACAACGAAACTTCAGGCATCATAAATGCTTTAGTAATGGAGACTGGGGCGACGCTGTATATGGTATTACTGGCATTATATACTATCCTCCTGTCGAAGCTGAGCAGCAGGGAGGATATTATCATTGGCTCTCCGGTGGCGGGGCGCCGGCATGCGGATTTAGAAAAAATCATCGGTATGTTTGTGAATACACTGGCATTGAGAAATTACCCTTCGGCGGAAAAGAAGTTCAGAGATTTTCTTAGTGAAGTCATGGAGACCGCATTAAAAGGATTTGAAAACCAGGACTATCAATATGAAGACCTACTGGAACAAATTTCAGTAAATAGGGACGCCGGTCGAAACCCCCTCTTTGATACCGTGTTTGTACTGCAAAATATCGGTTCTCAACAGATAGAGATCCCCGGTTTGAAATTGGGTCCTTATGAATATGAAAACAAAACATCAAAATTTGATTTAACATTAACTACCGTGGAAGCGGAAGAAAAACTCTTGTTTACCTTTGAGTATTGTACAAAATTATTTAAACGGGAAACAATTGAGCGTTTTATCGTGTATTTTAAAAAGATAGTGGAGCAATTACCCCTGTACATAGATAAAAACCTATCGGAAATTGAAATCATCACGCAAGACGAAAGAGACCGGATACTATATGAATTTAATGATACAGCGGCGGAATATCCATGTGACAAAACCATCCATCAATTATTTGAAGAACAGGTGTTCAGGGTACCGGACCATGTTGCACTCGTAGGGGCAGAATCCAATTCTGCCCCCTCCTTCCGACATATTAACATGAGCTATCGCCAATTAAATGAACAATCCAACCGATTGGTCGGGTTTTTAATTGAAACGGGTGTCCTGGCAGATAATATCGTGGGAATCATGGCTGAACGATCATTGGAAACAATTGTCGGGATAATAGGCATATTAAAATCCGGCGGCGCCTACTTGCCCATCGATCCCGGTTACCCCCAGGAACGCATTGATTATATGTTAAAAGATAGCGGCGCAAAAATCTTGATTAATGAAAAGTTTTTTGCCCCGCTTTTTTTCAAAAAAGCGGGCCGCCGGGGGCTTCATCAATCAATCCAGCTTGCATATATTATATATACCTCCGGCACTACCGGCAAACCCAAGGGTGTTTTGATCGAACATAAGAATGTGGTACGGCTCTTGTTTAACGGTCGATTTCAATTTGACTTTAATAGTCAAGATGTATGGAGTCTTTTTCATTCCTACAGCTTTGATTTTTCAGTTTGGGAGATGTATGGGGCGTTGTTGTACGGGGGCCGGTTGGTGGTGATTCCACAGATGACGGCGCGGGATCCGCGCCAGTTTTTAGATGTATTATTAGATCAAAAGGTCACAGTGTTGAACCAGACACCCTCAGCCTTTTATAATTTGATCGATGAAGACTTGAAATCGCCTAAAAAAGATTTAAGGTTAAGGTATGTTATCTTTGGCGGAGAGGCGTTGAAGCCCGGCAGGTTAAAAACCTGGTGGAAGAAATATCCCGAAACAAAACTAATAAATATGTTCGGAATCACCGAAACCTGCGTACATGTAACTTACAAGGAGATCGGCGAGATAGAAATCGAAGGCGATATCAGTAATATAGGGAAGCCGATTCCAACCTTAAGCGCTTACATAATGGATCGGAATCAAAGGTTGGCGCCTACAGAAACCCCGGGTGAGTTGTACGTAGGTGGTGAAGGCGTGGCCAGGGGATATTTAAACCGGCCGGAGTTAACGTCGGAGAGGTTTGTAAAAAATTTATATAAAACAGGGGAACGATTATACCGGTCAGGAGACCTAGCCCGGTTATGTTCGGATGGAGAAATGGTGTATCTGGGGAGGGTGGACCACCAGGTACAACTGCGGGGTTTTCGCATCGAATTGGGAGAAATTGAGAACCGGCTGTTAAAATATGAAGGGATCAAAGAAGTCGTGGTGATTGAACGGTCTATTGCAAGTGGAGATTTATTTCTTTGCGCCTATATTGTGCCTCAGCC
>JAUPLE010000760.1 GCA_030837085.1 Acidobacteriota bacterium
CATGAAAGAGTTGATTGAACGACTTAAGAAAAAAGACGAGGCAGCTTTAAAAGAGGTAATGTCCATGTTTAAACACCAGGTTTTTAACTACCTTAACCTAATGCTGGGAAACAGCGAACTGGCCGAAGAACTGACACAGGATACCTTTGTCAAGGTATACTTTAAAGCCGGTTCCATGAAAACGGAATACCTGAAAGCCTGGATCTTCAAAATCGCCACCAACCTCGCCCGCTCGGAATTCAGGAAACGGAAAATCAAGAAACTGCTCTCCCTTTCCGATGTCAACGACATTAACTATTCCTATGAACCTAATATGGAAAATACCATCGCCCTGGACCAGATGCTCTCTTCCCTACCGGAAAAATACCGCATCCCGGTCATCATGAAAGATATCGATGAATTCTCGTTCGAAGAGATGTCGGCGATTCTAAAAAAACCGGTGGGCACTGTCAAATCACTGGTTTTCCGGGGCCACCAACAGATGAAGAACCAGTTTGGACATCAACCGGCCCTACAAAATGGAGGTATCTATGGGTAATGTTAACGCTAACATGAACGACACTAACAATACATTCAACCTTCACGGGTTGAAACAGCACGCCCCGGGTCATTCGTTTAATGCGGATTTCGAGGCCCGGGTGTTTGCTAAAATAAAAAGGAAAAAAGCGCAGCGCAAAGTTGCGGCTTCCGCGGCATTGAGTATTGCCGTTATTGCCGTGATCTTTGTGGGTCAGGCAGTACTTTTTCACCAGGACCCCAGGGAAAAAATATTGGTCGGGCATAATGGACGGAATGGGCAGAATATGCAGAATATGCAGATTGAAACTTCCATTAAGGCAAAAGAAGAAGTCCCGGTCATGGAGAATGTGGTTTTTGCATCCTACGATCAACAGAACGACTATGCCATCGAGCAGGTAGCCTATAACCAACATGAAAACACGATATAATAATACATTTACAGGATGCGCGGAAGCGGAGAAATAACCATGAGAAGAATACTTACTTTACTTTTTATCATGCTGCTGCTGTTCCTTACAGCCAATGCAGCGGGCGGCGCAGGCGCTGCAAAAAGCCAACCCCAACCTGGCGATGATGTCAAAGATATCTTGAAAAAAATATCTCCTTCCATTGTAAAAGTGGTATCCGAGAACCAAAAACGTTATATTGCCACCGGCATTGTCATCGACCCGAAGCATGTCGTCAGCAGCATCATGGTAACCAATCATCCTTATGAAACCCTTTACGTGGAAACCGTGGAAGGGGATCAATACGACGCGACGGTGTTGGGGAAAGACCAGGAAACCTCATTGTTGCTTTTACAGATCGATGGAAAAACCTTACCGCCGATTCCCCAGGCCAGGGCGCTTGAAGTGGGCGACTGGGTGGCGCTGGTGGGGGTGTTTTACCAGGAGTTTCCTGCCATTGTCCAGGGTTTTGTCAGCAGCGCGTCAGATGATCAGTTGATTCTCAATGCACCGGTGGCGCCCGGGTCTGCCGGCGGCGCTGTAATAAATAAAAAAGGAGAATTAATCGGCGTTTTACGCGGCCGTTTCGATTTTGCTTTCAGCCCTGATTATACCTACAGGGACCAGTCTTATGAATTCTTTATCCGCAGCACCAGGACCAACAACCAGGACCTGGGTTATGCCGTCCCTATGCCTAAAGTCACTGCTGTTGTCAAAGACCTGCAAAAATACGGCAAGATCATGCGGGGATGGCTGGGAGTATCGTTGGTGGCCAGGGGGAAAACCGACAGCGTGGAAATCAGCGACGTCGCCGAAGATTCCCCGGCGGAAAAAGCCGGGTTCCGTAAAGGCGATAAAATACTGACTATTAAAGATAAACCGGTTCAAACCAGCAGCGATGTCGTCCGCATCATAAAAAACCTTAAACCGGGAGATAATATAAAGATTGAATATGCCCGGGGCAATATGAAAAAATTCGCCCAGGTGCTCATCAGCGAACCCAAGGAACATTTCGAATGGCGTTATCCTGCTCCGCTCCCTTATGATACAGGAAACGTTCCGCCGATAATCCCCGAAATCGAAGAATCGTTCCCCAGGGTAGAAAATTTCGTAGTCAATTTTCCGGGTCGCGGAGCCTCGGTGTGGATGCTTTTCCCCTTACCCCGGAACTGGCTGAAAAATTCAATGTCAAAGAAGGAAGCGGCCTGCTGATCTCTAAGGTTCACAAAGAGACAGCCGCGGAAAAATCCGGGTTCCAGGCGGCCGATATTATTGTCAGGGCCGGCGGCAAAATAATGAAACAAATTTCCGACCTGAGAATGTCGTTGAATGAACTGAAAGATAACCAGGCCGTCGCCATCGATGTCTACCGCGGCGGTAAACTGAAAACCTTTAATGTGGTCCCCGGGAAAAATACAAATAAAGTTGCCGGTACATATTACGATATGCTGGAGATGTTCGGGGACAGGATAAATGACATCAAATCCAGGATGGGCGACGAAAATAAAACCGCCATTGAAGAACTAAAAAAATTGCAAAAAGAACGGGAAAAATTGAACACGCAGCAAGAGAACTTCTCCAAAGCTCAAGAACTACAACTACGCAAAGATGCTGAAATCAAGAAATACCGCGAAGAAATCGAGCGACTGAAAAAAGATCAAGCCGCATTAAAACAAGAACTGGAAAAAATGAAGGAAAAGAACTTGCCTTAACAATTTAACGTTTAAGCGGCTGATGCAGCTAAATAACAACACTAACATATATTAGCTTCAAAAATCCTTCCTGGAGCCGGCAGTCACATGTGGGGTGTGGCTGCCGGTTTCCTGGGTGGGTTCAAGATTGAACACGATGCACTTTATTTTATAACAACACAAAATATATAGCGCCTCCAAAAAACCTCCTGGGGGCAGTGGCCATATGTCATATGTGGAGTAAGGCGTATGGGTGCTGCCCCCCCGGTTTTTCCTTTCACCGTTAACAATTAATAGTTAACAATTGACAATTAACCATTAAAACATTGCCACCAAGCCACCAAGCCACCAAGACACCGTGAATCTCATTGAAATATTTTCCTTTTTCCGTTACAATTCTCTCTTAAAATTAAACATGGAGATTACCGATGCCAGACAATGATGCAAAGCCAATGTTTCACAGGAATGTAATCGTAACCGGTCTCACTTCCTTCTTTACCGACGTATCGTCGGAAATGATTTACCCCATTCTCCAGGGATTCATGGTTGCTATAATGAAAGCCCAGAGCGCATTCCTCGGCCCGGTCTTGGGTATTATCGAAGGAATTTCCGAGTCCACTGCCAGCCTGCTTAAAGTATTTTCCGGGTATTTTTCCGATAAATTGCAGAAACGCAAAGCGCCCACCATCATCGGCTACACGTTATCCTGGGCCGCTAAGGCCCTGTTTCTGCTGCCTTCCTGGTACACGGTGCTGGGTGCGCGGTTATTTGACAAAGTAGGAAAAGGCATCCGCACCGCACCGCGCGACGCCCTGATCTCCGAATCCACACCCAAAGAACAACAGGGAAAAGCCTTTGGGTTTCAACGGGCCATGGATTTTGCCGGCGCTTTTATGGGCGCCGTCGTATGTTTTTTCATCGTAAAGTACCTATTCCCGGCAGCAGATAAAATGACCAGCCCCAGCGCGTTTTATCCCATATTCATTATTTCCCTTGTACCGGCGTTTATCGGCGTGTTGATATTATTTTTCGCAAAGGATACAGAACCTAAAACAGCTAATAATA